>NZ_RAWQ01000029.1:0-63337 GCF_003668965.1 Corallococcus sp. AB030 | reverse complement strand
CGTTCAGCCTGCCCGGCGCCACCGAACACTACGCCGCGCCCCGGCCCGTGCGCGCCGAGCACGTGCGCATCGAGCTGGACCTGGACTTCGCCCAGCGCGCCCTGGTCGGCACCTGCACCACCCGCGTGTCCGCCGTCCGCACCGTGTCCACCGTCACCTTCGACGCCGTGGACCTGGACGTCACCGAGGCTCGCGTCGACGGCCGCTCCGTCACCTTCTCCAACTCCGGCGCGCACGTGCGCGTGGAGCTGCCTCGCGCGCTCGACGCGGGCCAGGCGTGCGACATCGCGCTCACCTACCGCGCCCGCCCCCGCCGCGGCCTCTACTTCTGGGGCCCCGACGCGGGCTACCCCGACCGTCCGCTCCAGTCGTGGACGCAGGGCCAGGACATCGACGCGCGCTGCTGGTTCCCCTGCCTGGACACGCCCGCGCAGAAGGCCACGTCGGAGGTCATCGCCACCTTCCCGGCGCACATGACGTCGCTGTCCAACGGCGTGCTCGTCAGCGATGTCACCACCGGCGAGCGGCGCACCCAGCATCACCGCATGGCGCAGCCGCACGCGCCCTACCTCGTCACGCTGGTGGTGGGCGAGTTCGACGAGGCCACCGACACCGCCGGCACCACGCCGCTGCGCTACCTGTTCCCCAAGGGGCGCCGCGAGGACGCGCTCCGGTGCGTGGCGCGCACGCCGCAGATGATTTCCGCGTACGAGTCCATCACCGGTGAGCCGTACCCGTGGAGCGGCTACGCGCAGGTGTTCGTCACGGAGTTCATCCTGGGCGGCATGGAGCACACCACCGCCACCACGCTGGTGGACACCGTGCTGCACGACGCGCGGGCACACCTGGACTACAACGCCGAGCCGCTCATCTCCCACGAGCTGGCGCACCAGTGGTTCGGCAACCTGCTCACCTGCCGCGACTGGCCCCACGGCTGGCTCAACGAGGGCTTCGCCACCTACTTCGAGGTGCTCTGGAAGGAGCGCGGCGACAACCGGGACGAGGCCGACCATCACCGGGCGCTCGACCTGGAGGCCTACCTCTCCGAGACGCGCGAGCGCTACGCGCGCCCCATCGTCGCCCGGAAGTTCCAGGCGCCCATGGACCTGTTCGACCGCCACCTCTACGAGAAGGGCGGGCTGGTGCTCCACGAGCTGCGCCGCCGCGTGGGGGATGACCTCTTCATGCGCGCCCTGCGCCACTACGTCGCGTCCCACCGCCACGGCGTGGTGGAGACGGTGGACCTGGCGCGCGCCTTCGAGGCGGCCACCGGCCACAACCTGGACCCCGTCTTCGACCAGTACGTCTTCTCCCCCGGCCACCCGGAGCTGAAGGTGGAGGTCCGCTACGAGGCGGACGACGCGCGCCTGCGCATCACCGTGCGCCAGACGCAGCGCACGGAGTCGGGCACGCCTGTCTTCCGCCTCCCGCTGGAGGTGGCCGTCACGGTGAACGGCGAGGACACGCGCCACCGGTTGGAGCTCACGGACGCGGAGCACCGCTTCCACCTGCCCTGCCCCGCCGCGCCCACGCAGGTGCGCGTGGATCCGCGCCGCGACGTGCTGGGCACGCTGGATGTGGACAAGGCCGTGGGGCTGTGGCGCGAGGAGCTGGCCAATGCCCCGGAGGCCCGCGCGCGCACGGAGGCCGCGCACGCGCTGGGGAAGGACGGAGGCCTGCGGTCGGTGGAGGCGCTGGGCCGCGCGCTGAAGGACGCGAAGCGGTTCTGGGCCACTCGCGCCGCGTGCGCGAAGGCGCTGGGCCGCATCCGCACGCCGGAGGCTCGCGCGCTGCTGCTGGACGCGGTCGCCACCGAGCACCCGCGCGTGCGCCGCGCCGTCGTCGCCGCGCTGGGCGAGTTCCGCCACGACGTGGAGGCGGCCGGGAGCCTGCGCTCGGTGCTGGAGGCCGGTGACGCCAGCTACTTCGTGGAGGCGGAGGCCGCACGGGCACTGGGACGCGTGCGCGCGCCGGATGCGCTGCCCCTGCTGGAGGCCGCCACCGCGAGGCCTTCATTCCAGGACGTCATCGGCGCGAGCGCGATGGACGGGCTCGCGGAGACGCAGGACCCCGCCGCGTTCCCGGTGGCCGTGGCACGCACCGCGTATGGCCAGCCCGCGTTCCTGCGCCGCGCGGCCGTGAGCACCGTGGCGAAGCTGGCGGAGGTGGCGAACCGCAAGCGCGAAGCGGTGGACCTGTTCGCGCAGCTCTTGCGCGACCCGCAGTTCCGCGTGCAACTGGCGGTCTGCGACGCGGCCTCCACGCTGGGCGACCGTCGCCTGCTGCCCGCGCTGGAGGGCACGACCTTCAGCGACCCGCGCACCCGCCGCTACGCCCGCGAGGCCGTGCGCACCCTGCGCGAAGGCGCGCCCCAGGCCCGTGAAGTCGCGTCGCTGCGCGAGGAACTGGACGCGCTCAAGCAGGAGACGCGCACCCTGCGCGAGAAGCTGGAGACGTTCACGCTGAACGCGCAGCCGGCCGCCCCCGTGCGGAAGCCTGTGCGCAAGCAAGCGGCGAAGCGTGGCCGCACGCCGCCCAAGCGTCGGCGCTGAGCCGCCACGGCTTCAGTCCGTCTGCCCCTGCAACGACTGGCGCAGGAACGCGCGCCAGTCCTCGAGCAACGCGGGCGACACGTCGTGGCCCAGGTCCGGGTAGGTCCTCACGTCGATGGGGACGCCCCGGCCCTTCAGCTCCGCGACCCGCTCGCGCGTGTGCTGCACGGGGATGATGGCGTCCTGCTCTCCCTGGAGCACCCGCACCTTCCGCGACACAGGCTGCCCCTGGACCGGGTCGCCCAGCAGCCGCGTCCCCATGGGCACCGCCGCGTCCACCAGCTCCGGGTGCCGGATGGCCAGCATCCACGCCAGGTCTCCCCCGTAGGAGAACCCCGTCACCACGACGCGGCGGAGCTCCGGGTGCGCCGCCCGGACCTCGCGGATCAACTCCGCGAGCCGCTCCGCCATGCGCTCCACGTCCTCCGTCTTCCCCTCCCACGTCTTCTCCTCGTGGTCCGCCTGGAACCACGTGAAGCCGTCACGGCGGGGCCTCGGGCCCTGGGGCAGCAGCGTGCGCACGGGGATGCCCAGTGACTGGATGGGCTCATCCCAGAACGCGGGCGTGGAGCCGGAGAAGTGCAGGGCCACGAGCAACGCCTCGGGCTTCGGAGCGCCCAGCGCCTCGCTCTTGTAGACGAGCGGGCTCTGCGCCGCCGGCGGCGTGCCCTGGGTGCTGGCACAGGCCATCCCCAGCAGTGACACGGCGAGCAGCACTGCGGCGGTTCGGGATTCGCGCATGCTCCCTCCTGTACCCGCCCGCTCGCCCGGCCTCCAGGGGCGCTGTCAGCGTCCTGCCCTCCGGCTTCACCGCGCCGTTCCGGCCCACAGTGTGTACCTGTAGACAAAGGGAACGCGCACGGGCGCCAAGACGCGCGCCCGCCAACGCCGGGGAGACCCCACCTCCCGGCAGGGCCGGCCACGCGGCGGAAGAGACGCGTGCCGGGTCCCACCAGGAGCGAGGCATGGCCGGAGGAGCCGCACGGGAGCTGGAAGCCATCTTGAACGCCGCGGTGGACCCCATCATCGCGTGCGGCCCCGAGGAGCTCATCCTGCACGTCAACGCGGCGACGGAGCGGCTGCTGGGCTGGGACTGCGAGCAGCTCGTGGGCAGGCCCATCACCGACCTCTTCCCGCCTCGCCTGCACCACTTCCATGGCCTCAGCCTGCCGCGCTACCTGCTGTCGCGCCGCAAGGCGCTCGGCGGGCGGCCCACGCGCGTCTTCGCCCGGCGGCGCGACGGTGTGGAGTTGCAGGTGGAGGTCACCGTGGGCGCCACCGGCCTGGACGGCGATGAGCGCATCGTCTTCACGCTGCGCCGGATGCACGAGGTCATCGACTCGCTGGAGGAGCCGGTGGAGCACATCCCCGGCGGCCCCGACGCGGCCTCGCACCAGGAGACGGCGGACCGGCTCTACCGGCTGCTCGTGGAGAACGCGCCCCTGGGCATCTTCCACTTCGACCGCAATCCCGTCATCACCGCGTGCAACGAGCGCTTCGCGGGCCTCATCGGCACGTCGAAGCGCAACCTGGTGGGCCTGAACCTCCTCACGCTGCGCGACGAGGGCATCATGACCTGCGTGCGCGAGTCACTGGCCGGCCGTGCCTGCGACTACGAAGGCGACTACCGCGCGCTCACCACCGGCAAGGAGATACCCGTCCGCATCCGCTTCGCCCCCTGCTACTCCGAGGACGGCACCGTCGTGGAGGGCGGCGTCGGCATCGTGGAGGACATCACCGAGCGCCGCCGCGTGGAGGCCGAGCGCGAGGAGAACCTGGCCCAGCTGGACCTGCTCGTGCGCAGCGCGCCGGTGGGCATCGGCTTCCTGGACACCAATCTGCGCTACGTGCGCGTCAACGAAACGCTCGCGCGCATCAATGGCATCCCCGCGGAGGACCACCCGGGCCGCACGCTGCCGGAGCTGCTCGGGGAGCCGGGCGCCATCGCGGAGCAGGGGCCCCGCTACGTGCTGCGCACCGGCGAGCCCATGGTGAACCAGGAGTCCGTCTCCGACGAGGACCTGGGCGCCCCCGGCCCCCGGCGCTGCTTCCGGGGCAGCTTCTATCCCGTGCGCACTCCCGACGGCCGCGTGCTGGGCGTGGGCGTCCTCATCGAGGACATCACCGAGCGCAGACGCGCGGAGGAGGAGCGCGCGCACCTGTACCGCGAGGCCCAGGAGGCCATCCGCGTGCGCGACGACTTCCTCTCCATCGCGAGCCACGAATTGAAGACGCCGCTGACGCCCCTGAGCCTGCGCCTGGCCACGCTGGAGCGCCGCCTGGAGCGCGGCGAGAACCTGGACCCCGGCGTGCTGCGCCACGCGCGCCACCAGCTCACGCGCCTCACCGGCCTCATCAACGACCTGCTGGACGCCTCGCGCATCGAGGCCGGCCGGCTGTCCCTGCACCCGGAGTCCACCCGCCTCGACCTGCTGGTGGAGCAGACGCTCGCCGGCATGGAAGGCCAGAAGGGCAACCACACCTTCGACTTCGAGCCCCCCCGGGAGCCCGTCTCCGTCCACGGCGACACGTTCCGGCTGGAGCAGGTCATCTCCAACCTGCTGGAGAACGCGCTCAAGTACAGCCCGGACGGCGGCACCATCCGCGTGCGGCTGTCATTGACGGACGACGTCGCGGTGCTGTCCGTGACGGACCCGGGCATCGGCATCCCGGAGGACCAGCAGCAGCAGTTGTTCGACCGCTACTTCCGCGCGCGCAATGCCTCCACCCGCTCCTACGGAGGGCTGGGCCTGGGCCTCTACATCAGCCGCGACATCGTGGAGCGCCACGGCGGCCGCATCTGGGTGGAGAGCGAACCGGGCCGGGGGTCCACCTTCTACGTCGCGCTGCCGACACTCGCCTCCGTGCGGCCTGCCCTCCCGCAAGTGTGGCCTGATCGCCACCTCCACTGAAGCAGCGGTCGCCCTTCACCTGAAAGAACTTCAGCCCTGCCTCTCCGCCCCGGACGAAGGCTGCATGCAAAGGGCTGGAATCCCACGCTCCCCAGCCCTGGCACGCCCCCTGCTCATGTGAGGGCACGGGAGGGAGAAGACCCATGGAAAACATGACGATGAAGAGCGAGTCCCCTATCAGCCAGGACAACGACGGGTGGCTTGTCCGGGTGAAGGTCGGCGGGCGCATCCAGGAGGTGCGCTGCACCTCGGAGAACCAGGCGCGCTACTTCGCGGCCGTGCTGTCCTTCAACAACGCGGTCCCCCCCTCGCGCATGCGCCACTAGCGCGCGAGGAGGAGGCGCCCGGCGTCAGGCATTGCGCCGGGCGATGTCGGTCGACAGCACGTTGGCGAAGGACACCCAGCCCAGGTACGGGGCCATGAACCATGGCGCCTTGCGGTCCACGCGGCTGGCGGCGGCGGTATACGCCGCGATGCTGCCCAGCAAGGCCCAGTTCTCCACCGCCGCGGCCTTGAGCTGGCGCTTGCGGAAGAACAGATGGGACCACGCGGCGTTGAGCCCCAGCTGCACGAACCACAGGCCCAGCGCGCGCGAGCGCTCGGCGCCCGCCGGTGAGCCCCAGATGCGCCAGCCGGACACGGCGATGAGTCCGTAGAGCGCCGTCCACACCGGCCCGAAGGCCTGCCGCGGCGGTTGGTAGGGCGGCTTCTTCAAGTGCTTGTACCAGCGGCCCTCCACGGCCTCGCGGGTGCTGCGCGCGTTGAGGAAGACCGCGCCCGCGGTGAGCGCGCTGAAGGCACCCAGCGCCACCAGCGATTCACGGTTGAGCGTGGCATTGTGTTCCAGGCCCTCGGAGCCTCCCAGCTCGCTGAGTTGCATGTCGTTCCTCCCGGACGTGGCGAAGCCGTTGTGCGAGCCCACAAGCTGTGTCCTCGCACAACGGCCTGCCATGTCCGCCTGCCTGCCCGGCTGGCCTCAGGGCTGCGCGGGGACGGACGCGGAGTCCATGGGGGCACGCGCCTCCGTGGCCACTCCTGACGCGAGCCAGCCCTTCACCAACGCCAGGTGCTCGGCCTCCGCGTCCAGCGCCAGCGTGAAGCGGTCCGCGAGCGTGTCATGGCCCAGGCCGCGCGCCAGGTCGATGAGCAGCTCCCAGCTCGCGTTGTCCGTCAACTCCGCCACCAGCAGCGCCTGCGTGGCCTGCCGCAGGTTGGTGCGCGGGTCGGAGATGGCCGCGGGCACGCCCATGGAGATGACCGAGGTGAGGTCCGCCGACGGCGTCATCGCCGTGGGGTCCGCGCCCAGCTTCTCCAGCGCCTCCGTCAGCAGCGCGAAGTGGCTCAGCTCATCATCGAGGATCTTCATGAGCAGCTCGCGCGACGGGCCTCCCTCCCAGCTGCCGAAGACCTCCAGCTTGGAGAGCGCGCCCTCGTAGAGCCGGACGCCGGTGCGCTCGAAGGCGAGCCGTTCGCCCAGCTTGTCGATGAGCACGGTGGGCTTGCCGCCCTTGAGCATGTCCACCGCGGTCTTCGCCATGCCCTTGAGGCTCGCGGGCGGCGGGACGCGGCCCAGGCCGTCACCGGCCTCCCGCATGTACTGCTTGCGCACCTCCGCGATGGCCTGCGCGTCACCCGGGCTGCTGGGCTCCGCGCGCTCCGCTTCCGCGATGATGTCCTTGCTGTCCACGGGTGACGTCTTGATGCCGGTGCGGTTCATCCCCACGTCGGCGAGGGTGTCCTTGCTCATTGCAGCCTCCTGCCTTCCAGCACCGAGCCCATGCGCTCCGCCTTCGCGGCGAGCTCCGTGCCCGGCCTCCATTTGTATCCAGCCGCCGCCGTCTCCGAGGGCGACCCTTCCGAGTTCAGCTGCGCCTGGTACACGAGCGTGCGGTGGTCCGGAGGCAGCTGGGACTTGTCCACGTACTCGGTGCCGTCGGAGCGCATGTCCACCTCCTGCGAGAGGACCTTGCGCACGAACTCGCGGTGCTCCTTGAACGCGATGGGCTCCGGCAGCGTGCGGGGCAGCACCTCCGCGGGGTCGCGCTTCTCCAGGCTCTTGAACAGCTCCATCACGTAGTGGAGGTGTCCCAGCTCGTAGTCCACGAACCGCTGCCACACCTCCTTGATGCGCGGGTTCGTCTCGTACGCGAGGCACGAGTGGTAGTTGTAGACCTCCATGGCCTCGTGGAGCATCCACTTCTCCAGCAGGGACTCGCCGGGGTCCATCAGCGAGCCGTACTGGGTGACGTGCTGCTCCTCGATGGAGGCGATCTCCGCGTAGAGCTGCCGCGCGACGGGGTCCGTGAACGTGGGGCCCACGGTCATGTAGTAGTCGTGCGTCTGGAACTCGGACGCGGTGATGGTCATCGCGTGCAGCTTGGACAGCGGATCCGCGGCCTTGCGGTCATACGGGCGGCGCAGGTCGTCCAGCGGATGGCGGTGCTCCACGGACGTGGGGCGGCCCGGAATGATGTCCGTATAGGACTGGGTGATGTTGTTGGGGTCCTGGCCTTCCAGCCGATCGTAGAGCGCGGAGTAGCGGTACAGGTGGTCGAAGTCCTCCAGCATCCCGAACCGGTACGTCTGGGCCAGATAGGGGTCGGGCTCGTGGATGGCCACGCTGGCCGTGACTTCAATGGCGAGCTGCTCGAAGCCGAGCGTGGTCTCGATGACCTTCTGGTCCGGCGGCGTGAGCCAGTTCACCAGCGTCTGCTGGTGGTGCTCCGCGCGGCGCACCAGCGCCAGGTGCGGACGCAGCTCCAGGCTGAGCCGCGCGAAGATGTGTTTCATGCGCAGGGCATCCGCTTCGATGCCGTTCATCAGGATGACGCGCGTCCGGGTGAATGCGTCGTCGTCCATCTTGCTGTAGGGCCGCCGCACGAGGTCCTTCCAGGTGAAGGCCTGACGCTCCACGGGGACGCCTTTTTCTTTGAACAGGTCCAGGGCCACGAGGTGACTCCTTCAGGGCAGGGACAGGGCATTGAAACGCGGGCGATGAAGGTCACCGCCTCGGGTCCCATGGAGTTGAAGGTTGTGGGCCACGCGCCGTCGGCAACAGACGGGCAGCCGTCGCCCGTAGGCCTCCAGGGACTGCGACGGCTCGCCGGGTCTCCTGCTTCGCAGGCCTCTCTGGGTCCTCCTGGATGAAGGTCCAGTTCCGTCCTGCCCCGCACGTGCCGAGGGGGCATCTCCCGGAGTAGCGTCTCGCCATCGACCTCGTGGGGAGGGTCCGTGGCGGGTGAGACGTGGAAGCTGATCCAGGAGCGCTGGCGCCATCACGGACGCGCGATGCTGGGCATCGCGCTGGCAGCCACACTCATCGCGTGGGCGTGCGAGGAGGCGAAGGTCCTCGAGAGCACGGAGCACATCGCCTACGACGAAGCCCTGGTCCGGTTCACTGGTGGCCGGAAAGAGTCCAAGCAGGTGGTCGTGGTGGCCATCGACCAGGACTCCATCGATGAAATCAGCCAGAACGCGCAGCTCCAGATCAACTTCGGCAACTGGCCGTACACGCGCACGCTGTGGGCGAGCATCGCGCAGGAGCTGAAGGCCCAAGGAGCCAGGGCCGTGCTGTTCGACGCGGTGATGGACGAGCGGACGGCCGACGAGTCCGTGGACTTGGGCTTCGCGCAGGTGCTGCGTGAGACAGGCCTCCCTTTCTACCTGGGCATGTCGACCAGCGAGTCGGCGAAGCGACTCGTCCACGCGGACCTCCAGGCCCCCGTGCCGCTGACCGTTCCCGAGGCCGCTCCCGCCGCCAGCCCTCCAGAAGACGACTCCTTCCCCGAAGAGGAGGAGTTCAAGGAAGCACCCGCTCCGGCCACGCCTGTGCTGACGCCCGGAGCCCTGGCGCGGGCACTCGCCTTCCCCGCGCGTCGGGCGGAGGGGGAGCCGTTGCCCAGGATTGGGCAGATGCCATCGAAGCCGGCACCGAAGCCCCGCTACCCGGTGCCTCCGACGCCCGCGCTGGTCAGCGCGGTGAACGGGGTCGGGCTGGTGGACATGGAGGCGGATGGAGATGGCTCCATGCGCCGCACGCGCTTCGCGTACACGGACGGCACCAATACCTACGTGACGCTGCCCGTGCGCATGATGGCGGACCTGCTGGGCGCGAAGGAGGTCGTGTTCTCCGGCCGCACCCTCCGCCTGGGTGAGCACACGTGGCACGTGGACCCGGACGGCAGCGCGGCGCTGGACTACGGCGGTCCGCTGGAAAAACGCTTCGTGGCGGTGAGCCTCTTCGACGTGCTGAACGACTGGATCCACCGTTCCAAGGGCGAAAAGCTGGACCTGGCCGCGGACATCTTCCAGGACAAGGTCGTCGTCATCGGCGGCACGGCGGTGGGCCTCAACGACATCAAGGCCACGCCCTTCTCCGCCGCGGAGCCCGGGCTGGTGAAGCAGGCCACGGTGGTGGACACGCTGCTGTCGGGCACGTTCATCACCCGCGCGCCCCTGGCCGTGGACCTGGGCCTGACATTCTTCGTGGCGCTGGTGTCCGTGGTGCTGCTGATGACGGCGCGCTGGACACCGCTGGAGGTGGCTTGGCCGGTGGCGCTGATTCTGGGGCTGCACGTGCTCACGGGCCTGCTGCTCAAGACGGCGCACACGCACGTGCTGATGGCGATGCCCGCGCTGGCGGGCGTGGGCGCGAGCGTGGCGGCGCTGGCGTTCAACCACCTGGTGGCCAACCGCGAGACCCAGTTCATCCGGCAGGCGTTCCACCGCTTCATGGAGCCGAAGCTGGTGGAGCAGATGATCCGCTCACGGCAGCTGCCGCGCCTGGATGGGGAGAACAAGGAGATCACCGCGTTCTTCAGCGACATCCGCGGCTTCTCCACCTTCAGCGAGCGCTTCAAGGAGGACCCGCGCCAGCTGGTGCGCATCCTCAACACGTACCTCACGACGGTGAGCGGGGCGCTGCTGCGCGAGGGCGGTTGCCTGGACAAGTACATCGGCGACGCGGTGGTGTGTCTCTTCGGCGCGCCCATGGCCCAGGAGGACCACGCCGTGCGAGCGTGCCGGGGCGCCCTGGCGGCGAAGGCTGCCGTGGAGGCGCTGCGCGTGGACTTCCGCGAGAAGGGTTTCCCGGACGTGTACACGCGCATCGGCGTGAACAGCGCGGTGAACTTCGTGGGCAACTTCGGCAGCGACCAGCTCTTCAGCTACACGGCCATTGGCGACGGCATGAACCTGGCCGCGCGCCTGGAGGGCGCGAACAAGGCCTACGGGTCGGTCATCATGATTGGCCCGCGCACGTACGAATTGGCGCACGAGCACATCGAGGTGCGCGAGCTGGACCGGGTGCGGGTGGCGGGCAAGACGGAGGCCGTCACGGTGTACGAGCTGCTCGCGCTCAAGGGCCAGCTGGACGCGTCCACCCGTCACACGGTGGCGCGCTACCACGAGGCCCTGGGGCTGTACCGTGAGGCCCGCTTCGCGGAGGCCGTGAAGGTGCTGGAGGCGGAGGCCGCGCGGTCGCCGGAGGACGGGCCCACGGCGAAGCTGCTGGAGCGCTGCCGCGAGTATCAGGAGGCGCCCCCGGAGAAGTTCGATGGCGTCGCGAATCTGGAGAAGTGACGGCGTATCAGGTTGGGGAGGATGACGATGAGACGATGGACCTGGGGCGTCGTGCTGCTGGCGCTGGGACTGCCGGCGACGGCCGCGTGGGCAGTGAAGAAGGACGAGAAGCTCTACGTGAAGGCGCGCAACACCCGCGTGCTCAAGAGCGCGGTGCCCACTGCGGACGTGGTGGCGGTGCTCCAGCCCGGGCAGCAGGTGACGTGGAAGGGCGCGGACCCGAAGAACGCGCAGTGGCACCAGGTGACGGAGCCCGGAGGCAAGGCCGGCTACGTGTTCCAGACGAACCTGTCCACGAAGCCGCCCGACATGGAGCTGGTGTCCAAGGACGGCAAGACGCGCGGCATCGACACGGCCTCCTTCGTGTCCAGCGGCGCGGCGGTGAAGGCGCTGAGCCCCGGCGCGGAGAAGTACGGCAAGGAGAAGGGCGGCGACTACGCGGTCGCGGTGTCGCAAATCAAGGCGCTGGAGGCCCTGGCCCTCAAGGTCACGCCCGTGGAGATCGACGCGCACGTGAAGCAGGCCGGGCTGTTCCCGGTCGTGGCGCCCAACACGAAGCTGGGCCCCCAGGCGAAGAAGGCGGTGAAGTGATGCGCTCGCGCATGGGATTGCTGGCGGTGGCGGGCCTGGGGCTGTGCCTCACGTCCTGTGCCCAGATGGCGAAGGGCCTGAGGGCCGCGAACCTGGGCGAGGACGCGAACCGGCTGGCGACCGCGGCGGAGAAGGTGGAGTCCTGCGACAAGCTGAAGGTGGAGCCGGCCATCCAGGAGGAGTACGCGCTGGGCAGCGCGCTGGCCATCCACTGGGCGCAGCAGAGCGGCGGGCTGATGCTGTCAGGCGCGGCGGAGGAGAAGCTGAATGCCTACGTCAACACGGTGGGCCGCAACCTGGCCATGCAGTCCCCCCGGCCGGAGCTGAGCTGGACGTTCGGCGTGCTCAAGGACGCGGAGAACTTCAACGCCCTGTCCGCGCCCGGTGGCTACGTGTTCGTCACGCGCCGGTTGCTCCAGGGCGTGGACAACGAGGCGCAGCTCGCGGGCGTGCTGGCGCATGAGATTGCCCACATCGTGCTCAAGCACGCGCTGCAACAGTACGTCTCCGTGAAGGTGAGCACGTGCAAGGGCGCCGCGGTGACGGGCGCCGTGGTGTCCACGGTGGCCTCGAAGGTGGTGGGCGCGAGCCGGGCGGACGGACGGCTGGACCTGGACTCGGACACGGGCCTGATGGGGAAGATGGTCGAAGGCACCGTGGACGCCTTCAGCAAGGGCAACCGCCGGGACGAGGAGCTGGCGGCGGACGCGCTCGCGGTGGAGCTGCTGCTGTCCGCGGGCTACGACCCGGGGGAGTATTCGCTGTTGCTCGGCAAGACGACCGGGGGCGGCGGACTCCTGGCGAACCACCCCAGCGCGAAGGACCGCAGGGAGCAGATTTCCAGGCTCGTCGAAGCGCGGCGGAACAACGCGGATCCGCTCGCGCGGGTGGACGTCGCGTCGCTCCAGCGGCCGGCCCTGCCCGCGGCCTTCGCCGTCGTGGGGCCCGTGAAGAAGTCCACGGGCGTGGCGAAGGACGCGAAGTAGGCGGAGGCCTTCAGCGCACCGTGGCCTGGCTCAAGGCGCGGTGCACGGACTCCAGGGCCTTGCGCGCCTCCAGCAGCTCGGCACGCTCGGCGGTGAGGGACGCGACCTGCTGGGCCAGCACGTCGCGCTCGCCCTGCAGCGTCTCCACGGCGCGGCGCAGGGAGGAGGACTCGTCCTTGGCGCCTTCCAGCTCCACGGCGAGGCGCTCCTCCTCCGCCAGGCTGTCGGCCAGGGCCGCCTTGCCCCTGGTCACGACCTGCTCCAGCGCTTCGTGCTCCTTCGCCGCGGCCTGGAGGGCCTGACGGGACTCCTGGAGGGACAGAAGCGCTTCGTCGCGCTCGCCTTCCAGGGAGGCCAGTTCGCGCTCCAGGTCGGCGAGCAGCTTCACGCGGCCCTCCATCTCCGCGGACAGGCGGCGGGCCTCGTCCATGCGGAGGCGGGCCTCCTCGGTGGCCTTCTCCGCCTGACGGCGGGCGACCTCGAGGTCCTGGGTCAGCGTGAGGTTGGCCGCCTTGACCTTGGTGAGCTCCGCCTGGAGGTGGGTGATGCGCTCCACGGCGCGCTGACCGGCTTCCGCGACGGTGGCGGGCAGCGGCTCCGGGCGAGGGTTCTCGCGCACGGCCTTGAGGCGGGCCTTGAGCTTCTCGCGGCGGGATTCGGAGTCGTCCTCGCGGGGAGGCGCGGGCGTCTGCACCTCGACGGGGGCGGGCGCGGCTTCCTGTCGGGCCACCGTCTCGGTGGTGGTGACGGTGGAGGCCTGGACGGCAACGTACGTCGTCATGGGCTCGGCCTCGGAAGGCATGCGGAGGGCCTGAACGCCCATCCGTCCATCGAACTGTACTCCGGGAGGCGGGCCCGCGAACGTGGCCGGCATGCCCCGGGGGGCTTCCGCCTGCGCCATCGCCGGGGGCGGCGAGGCGAAGGTGACTGGCGCGCCCCGAGTGTCGGCGCGAGGGGCTTCCGCCTGGGGAGGCACCGGCGCGGGGACGGCTTCCGCACGCGGAACAACCGGAGCCGGGTGCTCCACGCGGGCCACGTCGGTGCGCAGCGCTTCCGTGTGCGTCACGGAGTGGGCCAGGGGCGCCACGCGCGTCGGGTCCACGTGCGTGGCGGCTTCCGGACGCGCCGTCAGCGCATCCCAGCGCGCGGCGGCGGGCGGGGGCGGCTCCACGTGCGTGGGCGTCGGCTCGGCGCCCAGGGGCTCCTGGCCGAAGGCCTCGACCGCGGACTCCCGCTGCTGCGCGACGGACACGTTCCACGCGGACGCGGCGACGGCTTCCGCCACTTCGCGGTGCGACACCGGCGGCACGGCTTCCGCGTCCCAGACGGACTCCTCGGGCGCGGTCTCCTGCGCCACGTTCCAGCCGGGCGCGGTCTCCTGCGAGTCCGAGTCCAGCCACGGCGCAGGCGCAGCCTCTTCCTCTTCGCGGTGAGCCTCCGGGGACACCAGCGCGGACAGCGCGTGGGACACCGGCGAGAACGAGGGCGCCGTCACCGCCGGCAGCCCCTGCGCGGCGGCGGGCGGCGCGGTGTGCCTGGGCGGTGCGTTCAGCGCGGCCTCCATCGCCTCGGCGGCGGTGGGACGCGGGCCGGCGCGGCGTTCGATGCGCGAGCGCACCTCGGAGGACAGGTCCGGCGACTCCGCGACGGGCGCAGTCGCTTCCGGCGTGGTGGGCTCCGCGGCGGCGGCGGTCCCCGTGGGGTCGGCCGGGTCGAGGGCACCCGTCAGCGCCCCCAGGCGGAGGCGCGGCTTCGCGCGGGACACGTTCTGTTCGAAGGCTTTCTTCATGGGGAAATCTCAGCCGGCTTTCGTCGCGGTGCCGGCCTTCACCGCCGCGGCGTGCGCGGCCACCAGGCGCGGCAGCACGTTGTCCAGCATGGCCTGGATGTCGTTGGCGCCCTTGGACGTGGGGTCCGCCACGAACACCGGGCGGCCCTCGCTGGAGGCCTGCGCGAACTTGGTGCACTGCCGGATGATGGTGGGCAGCAGGTACTCGGGGTAGTGCGTCTGGAGCGCCTCCAGCGCCTCCTTCGCCAGCTTGAAGGTGGCGTTGAAGGAGTTCACCACGATGAACACGTGGTCCAGCACGTGGTTGAGGTCCTCCTCCAGGCTCTGCACCGTTTCGAACAGCAGCTTGAGGCCGTGGAAGGACAGGAAGTCCGCGAGCACCGGCACGAACAGGTCGTTCGCGGCCATCAGCGCGTTCAGGTTGAGCAGGCCGAAGGACGGAGGCGCGTCGAAGACAATGAAGTCGTACTGCGACTCCACGTCCTTGAGCGCGTTGCGCAGCTTGAACTCACGGCCGGCCATGGGCATCAGCGCCAGGTCCACCGTGGACATGCTCAGGTTGGACGGGATGAAGTCCAGGTTGGGCAGGGTGGACTTCTGCACCACCTGCGCGAGCGGCGTCTTGCGGACGAGCACGTCCAGCAGCGTCTTCTCGAAGTCCTCGCCCTCGTAGCCCAGGCACTTGGTGGCGTGGCCCTGGCTGTCCAGGTCGATGAGGAGGACGGCGTAGCCCAGCTCCGCCAGGCGCCACGCGTAGGACGTGGACAGGGACGTCTTGCCGGTGCCGCCCTTGAAGTTGAGGAAGAGCTGCCGGCGCAGGCCCGCGGTGGGCGGGAACTTGTTGAGCGTCGTGCGCAGCTCCCACACGTCTTCCGGGCCGTAGGCGTCCTTGCGCAGCTCCGAGGGGATGGACTTCGGAGTCACGCCGAGCATCTCGGCTACCTGCTTCGAGCTGTACGTCGGCGCTTCCATGAACGACCCTTCGGATGACGTGTGAGGCCTGGGCGGGTTGCACCTTGCCTCAAGCGGCGAAGTATTTGTGCCCCCTTCGCACGATGGCCCCTCGGGCCACCAGCAGGGCAACAGCCTCCTGGGCCAGCTCCGCCGGAGCGGACAGCCCGGACGTCAGCTCGGCGAGCGAGCGTCCGCGAACGGCGACCCGCACCTCCTGCAACATCGCCCCACACAGCGCTTCCACGGGAGACGGTCCGCGCTTGGGAGGAACCGGCGGCTGGGCGGCAGGCGCCGGAGCCCGGGCCGGAGGAGGCGCGCCCATGGCGACCAGCGCGGCCTGCACGGGCGTCCGCCGCACGGCGGGCTGCGCGGGCGCGGCGGGAGGAACGGGGGCTACCGGGCGCGACGGCGGCGCGGCAGGACCCGAAGCGAAGGAAACGGGACCACCGTTCGCGACCCGGGCGGGCGCCGGAGCCGCGGCGTGCATCGCGACCGGGGCGGAGCGGGCCGCCCCCACGGTGGCGACCGCGAGCGCGGGGGCGGCCATCGGCGTGGCGGTCCACTGCGAGGTGTTCGCGGCGACATCCGCGAGCGACACCGGCACGGCCGCGTGCGCGGGAATCGAAGGGAGGGGCTGCGCCGCCGCGACCGGGGCACTCACCTGCGGCGCGCCCATCACGGCCACCGGCGGCACCTGCGCCACCGTCACAGGCTGCACGGCATTCACCGCCACGGGCTGCGCCATCTCCGCGACCACGGGGGCCGCGCGCACGGGCTTCACTTCCAGCGTCGCGCGCACGGGCTTCACGGGCAGCGTCGCCAGCCGACGGATCTCCCGGCGCCGGTGCGCATCATCCAGCGCGACCACCGCGGACACGTCGTGCCCCAGGATGCGCGACAGGCTCTGCGCCGCCGCCTTGCGCACGCGCGCCTCGCCGTCGTCCAGCGCGCCCAGCAGCAGCATCCGAGCGTTCTCGCCCCGGCCCGCGCCCAGCGCCAGCGCCGCCAGCGCGCGGACCTCCGGATCCGTGTCGTGGATCGCGTCCTCGCCCAGCCGCCGCGCCGTCTCCCCCTCCAACCCCAGGGCCAACAGCGACGCGCGCCGGCGCACCGACCGGTCCGAATCCTTCATCGCCTGCGCCAGGTGCGGCGCCGCGTCATTCGGGGCAAGCACCAGCAGCGCCTTCAACGCCGCGATGCGCACCTCAGGCACCGGCGACGACAGGAGCGGCGACACCACCGACGCGCCCTCCTCCCGGCACAGCCCCGCGAACGCCTGCACCAGCGCCACCTGCGCCGTCGCGTCCGTCTCCGCGTGCAGCGCCGCCGCCAACGCGGGTGCCGCCGCCGGATGCGCCAGCGCCTTCAGCCGCTCCGCCGCCCGCACCCTCGCCGCCGCGTCCGCCGCCGACAGCTCCCGCACGGAGAACCCGAACAGCGTCTCGTCCGTGGTGCTGCCCGTATGCCCGGACAGCTCCGCCATCTGCTCCGGGCTCACCCGCAGGCGGCCCTCGCTCTGCAGCCGCTGCGCCTCGCGCGCCACCGGCGACAGCCCCGACTCCGCCGCGCCCGACGACACCGTCGAAGCCCGGGGCGGAATGGCCGGCGCGGGGCGCTCCGCCCACGGCACGTTCGGATCGGAGGACTTCAGCGGCACCGCCGGCCCGTTGAAGGGCGCGCGCATCGCCGGCACGTCCCCGCGGAGGATCACCTCGCTGCGCAGCTGGGAGATGAACGACGCCAGGTCGAACCCCAGCTCGTCGTCATCGTCCGAAGCCATGGCGCGTGACTGCCCGGAGGAGTGGATCCGGCTCGCGTCCAGCAGCTTCGCCATCAGCTGGTCGCGCTCCAGTCGCAGCGCGTGGTTGAGCCGGGACAGCTCCTCGCGCTCGGCCTGCGCGCGGGCGCTCTTCACCTCCATCGAGGCCACCTCCCGGCGCAGGTCCAGCTCACGCTGGTGCCGCTCCGACAGGTCCTCCTTGAGGTGCGAAAGCTCGTCGCGCGTGGACGCCAGCTCGCCATGCAACTGCTGCGCACGGGCCTCGAAGTAGACGATCTTTTCGAGTGCGCTCTTGAGCAGCGCGTCCGGACGCTCGTCACTCACGACTGGCTCTCGCCTCCCCGCGAAGGCGCTCGGCGGCGCTCCCCGGTTCGCTTCACCGAAGGGACTCCCCGGTTTCCCGGCTCGCCGCCGGGGCAGGCACCTTATGTCAGCCCTACGTGCTACGTAAACCACGGAAACACCAGGGGTTTTCCCCTGCTGGGGCACGCTGTGATTGACAACGCCGCCCGGGCCGATTTTTCGGCCTCGCGCTCGCGCGCACGCATGCTCCAATGCGCGCATGGCCCCTTCGCGCATCGATACCGCGGTCACCCGGATGTTGGGCATTCGCTATCCCATCATCGCCGCTCCCATGTTCCTGGTGTCCAACGCGGCGCTGCTGGAGGCCGCCGGACGCGCGGGCGCCATCGGGGCGGTGCCGTCGCTGAACTACCGCACCGCGCAGGCGTACCGGGACTTCCTGAACACGTTCCCGAAGGACGTGCCCTTCGGCGTGAACCTCATCCTCAAGTGGGCCGAGCGCCTGGAGGAGGACGTGGCCGCGACGGTGGAGCGCAAGGTGCCGCTGGTCATCACCAGCCTGGGCGACCCCACGCCCATCGTGGAGCGCGTGCACGCATACGGCGGCAAGGTGTGGAGCGACGTGATTTCGCTGCGCCACGCGGAGAAGGCCGTGAAGGCCGGCGTGGATGCGCTCGTCGCGGTGGGCAGCGGCGCGGGCGGTCACGCGGGCAACCTGAGCCCCATGGTGCTGGGCCCGTGGCTCAAGGCGGAGTTGGGCGTGCCGGTGGTGCTCGCGGGCGCGCTGTCCACGGGGCGCCACCTGGCCGCCACGCTCGCGCTGGGCATGGATGGCGCGTACGTGGGCACGCGCTTCCTGGCCACGGAAGAGGCCGGCGCCGCGCCCGACTACAAGCAGGCGCTGGTGGACTCAGGCCCCGAGGACCTGGAGTACACGAAGGAGGTCACCGGCGTGCACGGCAACTTCATCAAGAGCGCGCTGGAGCGCTTCCGCGCGGGCCAGGGCAAGGCGTGGAAGGACACCTGGAGCGCGGGCCAGGGCGTGGCCTTCGTGAAGGACGTGCTGCCCGCCGCCACCGTCGTCGAACGCATGGTGCGCGAGTACTCCGAGGCCCGCGCCGCGCTGCCGTCCGAATCCTGAAGCAGCACTGAAGCAACCCGGGTGTCGAGCCCCGCTTCCGGCCCCTTCCGCCGGAAGCGCGCGGTCTCCCCGGACCCGCGAAGTCGTCGCGAATCGCACGAAGCTACCTGGCACGTCGGGCGACCTCTCAAGGCCTTCCCGTGACGTCTTGGGAGGGGCGGAAGCGTGCCCGACTACCACCCCGGTTCGGCGCGCGTGACGCGCAAGCAAAAACACCCGGGAAGCCTTGCCAGACGCGCGCGTGGGAACGGCGGAAACGGCGGATTGTCGAGGGTTTGCGGGCCCCGTCCGAACGCCCGGGGATGTCAGACCCCACTCTTAATCTGTGTCTCACGAGGTCACGCAAGGCAGCGACTTCTCCCCGGTACCTCTCCGTCTGAAAAGCGGGGGGAGAAGCTCCTCTTTCGACAGGTTTTCCACGCCATGGAACAACGACTGGCAACCCTTATTGGAAACGCGGTGCGAGTGGCCCGGCAGCGGCTGGAGCTGACGCAGGCCGATGTCGCCGAGCGCGTTGGCATCGCCACCGAGGTGTACGGGCGGCTGGAGCGCGGGCACATGCTGCCCAGCGTGCGGACGTTGCGGAAGCTGTGCCTCGTGCTGAGCTGCTCGTCGGACGTGCTGCTCGGGCTGAGCGCGACGGCGGCGGTGACGGAGGACGGCGCGCCGCAGGTGGCGGAGGATCCGCCGGAGTACCGTGAGCGTCCGGAAGTGCGCCGCCTGCTGCGCACGGTGCGCAAGCTGGACTCCCCGCGCCTGCGCCTGTTGGGTCAGGTGGCGCACGCGCTGGAGCGATGAAGCGCTGAAGGGGGCTACTCGGCCGCGGGCTCCGCGTTCGCGTCCACGGGCGCCGGTGCTTCGCGGTGGACAGGGGGGGATGCAGCTCCGGCGACGGGCAGCCGGAGGATGAAGCGCGCACCGCCTTCGGCGCGGTTCTCCGCGTCCAGGGTTCCGCCCGCGCGCGCCACGTAGTCGCGGCAGAGCGCCAGGCCCAGGCCGGTGCCCTTGCCGGGCGGCTTCGTGGTGAAGAAGGGCTCGAAGAGGCGCGACAGCGCGGCCTCGGGGATGCCCGGCCCGTTGTCCTCCACCTCCACCCGCACGCGGCCGTCTTCCATGCGCGCGCGCAGCATCACGTGCGCGGGCTTGCTGGAGCGGGCGGCCTCCAGTGCGTCCGCGGAGTTGAGCAGCAGGTTCACCAGCACCTGCACCAGGTGGCGGGCCGTGACGCGCGCGGGGGACAGCCCCTGTGCCACGTCGCGCTCCACCACGCCCAGGCTGCGCAGGCGCACCGAGGCCAGCCGCTGCGCCTCGGCCAGCGCCTGCGCGACGTCGCAGGACTCCAGCTCGTCGGGGGCTTCACGCGAGAACAGGCGCAGGTCGGTGACGATCTGCTGGATGCGCAGCACGCCCTGCTGCGTCTCGTCCAGCACGCGCAGCACGTCCTCCAGGTCATCGGGCGAGCCGTGCGCCCATTCCTCCTGGAGGTAGTGCAGGTTCGACTTCACGTACGCGAGCGGGTTGTTCACCTCATGGGCCACGCCCGCGGCCAGCTGCCCCACCACCACCAGCCGCTCCACCTCCGCGCGCTGGCGCTCCACGCGCACGCGGCGCGACTCGCTCTCCGCCAGTTGGCGCAGGGCCTCCACGCGCTCCAGGTGCGCGTTGCGCTCGGCCGCGCGCAGCTTGCGGAAGGCCTCCGCGCCGTGCGCGGACACCGCGAACACGAAGAGGAGGCTGATGCACTGGCTGACGAACGCCATCCAGGGCGCGTGCGCCAGCCACATCATCAGCAGCACCGCCACCAACGTGCCGGCCATGGCGGACCACACCGGCAGCCGCTGGCCCGGGACGAAGACGGCGACGAAGAGGGGCACCGTGTAGAATGACGGGAACAGCGGGCTGGACAGGCCTCCAGTGAGCTGGATGCACACGGCGAGCGAAGTCAGGCTGACGACGCCCGCCGTGATGCCGCTGAACGGAGGGCGCAGCCACCCCGCGCCGACCGCGGTCCCCAGCACGAGGAACGACACGGTCCAACCCAGGTTCACCAGGAGGTAATCCGCGCGGAAGCCACCCAGGACCAACGGGTGTGCCAGCGAGCCCAGCGCGATGATCAGCGCGCACCACCAATACGTGCGGCGCCGGACCCGCCGGCGGGCCCAGACATCCGCGTTCGCGTCGTCCCACGCGCTGGAGGTTGGAGACGTCACCCCGGCCCGGACCGCCCGGCCGCGCTGCGCGGCGCGAAGTACAGCGTCATGTCGAGTCCTCCCGTGGACGTCGCAGCCGGCGGGACTTCCCCAAACGCACCGCGTCCCGTCCCCGTTTCTTCGCCTGTCCGCCGCCGGAGGGCAAGATGGGGTCAGGACACACCGCGCGAAGTCGACATCCCCGGCACTCGGCACCGGTCCACACGGCCTCGAAGAGGGCGGTGGTCCGGTCGATGGTGTCGAAGTCCTCCGTCACGAAGCCCATCTCGAAGTTGCGGACGTCGTCGCCCTTGGCGCCCAGGCCCGCGCCGGTGAGGTTGGCGCTCCCCAGGTAGACCCAGGCGCCGTCCACCACCACCGCCTTGAAGTGGACGCGCGGGCACACCTTCAGCTCCAGGCCCCCCTTCACCAGTCGGGAGCGCGCGTCGAACGCGGCCCGGAACGGCCGGCTGGGCAGCTCCGCATGTAACAGCCGCAGCGCCACGCCCCGGGCGGCCAGCCCATCCAGCACCTCCAGGAGCGGAACGAAGGCCCCCTTCGAGCGCTCCACGTACATGGCCTTCACGTTGGCGGTGGCCATCCACACCGACTCGCGCGCGTGGGCCAGCTTGCGCAGCACCACCTCCTGGTACAGCGCGCTCCCCGACAGCAGCTCCGCGTCGATGGGCCTCATCATGTCACCCAGCGTCGCACACTGGATTACACGAAACCATCCCCCTCCCCTCGCGAACGTCCTGCGGTGGAAGGAGACCCAGGCGCCCGCTTGACCGGTGACCGGCGGTCATTTAACTCCGGGTCATGGAGGGAGCACTGGCCGCGAAGCGGGTCGTTCCACTGCGGGCGCGGCGGGACGAGGACAAGGAAGCGCGGCGGCGGGAGCTGCTGGACGCGGCGCGAGCGCTGTTCGAGGCCACGTCGTTCGCCGAGGTGAAGATGGCGGACGTCGCGGCGCGCACGGGCCTGGCGAAGGGGACGGTGTTCCTCTACTTCCCGACGAAGGAGGCGCTGTTCCTGGCGCTCCTGGACGACCTGCTCACCGCGTGGTTCGCGAAGCTGAACGGGCGCCTCGCGGAAGACGGCACGTGGACGGGCCACCAGTTGGCGCGCACGGTGGCCGACTCGCTGAAGGGCGAGGAGACCTTCACGCGGCTCCTGGCGCTGGCGCAGACGGTGCTGGAGCAGAACGTGACCGTGGAGCAGGCGCGAGCGTTCAAGGAGCGCGTGCTGGTGGCCATGGGGACGACGTCAACGCTGCTCCAGCAGCGGCTGCCCTTCCTCACACCCCAGACGGCGGGCCAGCTCATCCGCTACGTGCACGCGCTGGTAACAGGCCTGCGGCAGATGGCGGACATCGCGCCCGTGGCGCGCGAGGTGTTGACGCTGCCGCACATGGCGCCCCTGCGCGTGGACTTCACCGCTGAATTGACGACGGCCATCACCACCCTTCTTCGCGGGCTCGAGACCCGCTGACCCTTTGCGTCTTTCTTGAAACGGAGCCCGTCATGCTGGAAGCCGTCGCGTCCCTCCTCCCCCAGGCCACGGTTGAAGTGGACCGCATCCGCGCGGTGTTCGAGTCGCAGCGCGCGAACCGCTGGAACCTGTCGCGCAGCACTCCCGCGGAGCGCATCGCGAGGCTGCGCAAGCTGCGCGAGGCCATCATCGCGCGGCGCGAGCAGCTGGCGGAGGCCATCCACCAGGACTTCCGCAAGCCTGCGATGGAGGTGGAGCTGACGGAGATCCACCCGACGCTGGAGGAGCTGAACCACACGGTGAAGCACCTGAAGTCGTGGATGAAGCCCAAGCGGGTGGCGACGCCGCTGACGCTCAAGGGCGCGTCCAGCCACGTGCGCTTCGAGGCGAAGGGCGTGGTGGTCATCTTGTCGCCGTGGAACTACCCGTTCCAGTTGCTGGCGGCGCCGCTCATCGCGGCCATCGCCGCGGGCAACGCGGTGATGCTCAAGCCCAGCGAGAAGACGCCGCACACGTCGCGCTTCCTGGCGAAGCTGGTGCGAGACATCTATCCGGAGAACGAGGTGGCGGTGTTCGAGGGCGGCGCGGAGGTGGCGGAAGTGCTGCTCCAGCAGCCGTTCGACCACTTCTTCTTCACGGGCAACCCGAACATCGGCCGCAAGGTGATGGCGGCGGCGACGAAGTTCCTGTCCAGCGTGACGCTGGAATTGGGCGGCAAGTCGCCGGTCATCATCGACGAGTCGGCGAACCTGAAGGCGGCGGCGGAGGCGCTGGCGTGGGGCAAGTTCGTCAACGCGGGCCAGACGTGCGTGGCGCCGGACTACATCTACGTGCCGGCATCGAAGCAGCAGGAGTTCCTGGAGGCGTTCAAGGCGGTGCTGACGCGCTTCTACGGCGCGACGGAGGCCGAGCGTCAGGCGAGCCCGGACTTCGCGCGGGTGGTGGACCCGGCGGCGTGGAGGCGGATCAAGGAAGTGCTCGACCGCACGGTCGCCGCGGGGGCGAAGGTGGAAGCGGGCGGTACGGCGGACGGGCCGTCGCGGTACGTGGCACCCACGGTGTTGTCCGGGGTGACGACGAAGATGCCCATCATGGAGGCGGAAATCTTCGGGCCGGTGTTGCCGGTGCTGACGTACGAGCGGCGCGAGGAGGTCTACGCGCACATCAACGAAGGCGGGAAGCCGCTGGCGCTGTACGTGTTCTCGCAGGACTCGAAGAGGGTGGAGGAGGTGCTCCAGCACACGACGTCCGGCGGGGTGGTGGTGAACAACGTGCTCATCCACGTGGCGAACCCGAACCTGCCGTTTGGCGGGGTGGGGATGAGCGGGTTGGGGAACTACCACGGGCACTACGGCTTCAAGACGTTCAGCCACGAGCGGGCGGTGATGGTTCAGTGGATGAAGTCGCTGGCCGCGGTGTTCTTCCCGCCGTATCGGGGAAAGACCCAGGAATGGGCTTCCAAGGCGACCCGGATGCTGGAGTAGGTCCTGGGGAGGGAGAGAGGAACCGGCATGCGCGTGGTGTCAGTGGAGGAGGCCCTGGTCCCGGGAGACCTGCAGGCGGTGTTCGACCGCCTCCAGGCGCGCCGCTGGGAGCTGGCGAAGACAGGGCCCAAGGAGCGCCTCGCGCGGCTGGAGAAGCTCAAGGCGCTGCTCCTGGAGCGGCGTGAGGAGCTGGCGGACGCGCTGCACGAGGACTTCCGCAAGCCGCCCGCGGAGGTGGAGGCGACGGAAATCCTCCCCGTGCTGCTGGAGCTGGCGCACGTGCAGAAGCACCTGAAGGCGTGGATGAAGCCGCGCAAGGTGGGGGCGCCGCTGCTGCTCGCGGGCACGAAGAGCGAGGTTCATCCGGAGCCCAAGGGCGTGGTGCTCGTCCTGGCGCCGTGGAACTACCCGTTCCACCTGCTGGTGTCGCCGCTGGTGGCGGCGGTGGCGGCGGGCAACGCGGTGCTGTGCAAGCCGAGCGAGAAGACGCCGGGCACGGCGCGCTTCCTGGCGCAGCTGCTGCGGGACGTGTTTCCGCAGGACGAGGTGGCGCTGGTGGAGGGCGGCGCGGAGGTGGGCGAGGCGTTGTTGCGGCTGCCGTTCGACCACTTCTTCTTCACGGGCGGGCCGCGCGTGGGCCGGCGGGTGATGGAGGCGGCGGCGCGGCACCTGTCGGGAGTGACGCTGGAGTTGGGTGGGAAGTCGCCGGTCATCGTGGATGCGTCAGCGGACGTGGACGCGGCGGCGGAGCGGATTGTGTGGGGGAAGTTCCTCAACGCGGGACAGACGTGCATCGCGCCGGACCACGTCTGGGTGCACGCGTCGAAGGAAGAGGCGCTGCTCTCCGGGATGAAGGCCGCGCTGGAGCGCTTCTACGGGAAGACAGAGGAGGCACGGCGCGCGACGCCGGACTTCTGCCGGATGGTGGATGACGGCGCGTTCAAGCGCGTGTGCCGACTGCTGGATGAGTCCGTGGCGGGAGGAGCGCGGGTGGTGGCGGGCGGCGGCGTGCACGCGGAGACGCGCTACATCGCGCCGACAGTGCTGGCGGACGTGACGCCGGAGTCGGCGGTGATGGACGAGGAGATCTTCGGGCCGCTGTTGCCGGTGCTGCGCTTCGAGTCACTGGATGAAGTGGTGACGCAGGTGCGCGCGGGCGGCAAGCCGCTGGCCATGTATGTCTTCAGCCATGAAGAGGCCACGGTGGAGCGCCTGCTGAAGGAGACGAGCGCGGGCGGCACGGTGGTGAACAACGTGGTGTTGCACAACGTGAACCCGCACCTGCCCTTCGGAGGCGTGGGGCAGAGCGGGCTGGGCGCGTACCACGGAGAAGCGGGCTTCAAGGCCTTCAGCCACGAGCGCGCGGTGGTGCGGCAGGGCCGCACGGCCTTCACGAACCTCTTCTTCCCGCCGTACCGGGGCAAGGCGCAGCGACTGGCCCGGCTCGCGAGCAAGCTGTTCGAGTAGCCCGGTGGGGCCCCGTGCTCGCGGGGCCCCTGGGACTTCTCCGCTGCGCAGGCCCGGGGCTTCCTGGCCCGTGCGCGCGACGTACTCCGGGTAGCCGCTGAAGCAGCTCGTCTCTCATTTCCTGGCACTCCGACTGGCAGGAGGCCTTCGCTTTTCCGTGCGGCGAGAGCCGAAAGTGTCGGGGCCCGGAAGGAACGGGGCCCGGTGCGACTGGCGGGCAGGTTGAGCCACTCCGCAAGGACATACAACCCATCCCATCCCCTCATTGCCCTACCTGGCTGACGACCGGCAGGCTATGGGCCGACTTTGTCTTTCGGGGGATGGATGCAAAAGCAATCTCTATCCAGGCCAGTTCCATGGCCATGGCATGGCCTCCTGCTGTTGTTGGGAGGGGGGCTATGGGGATGCTCCGGACAGGATGTTCCCTCTCATCCCGACGAGTCCTGCCTCTCCTCCATGTGCGGCGGATCGGATGGCGGCCTCTCAGGCGATGCCGGCATGGATGGAGGCGGAGTGCCGGCGCCCTCGGCCATCGACCCCACCGTCCCGACGGACTTCGGCGCCTCCATCGAGTTTCTCTACAGGGGTCCGAACCCGATACAGGTGGACGTGGCCGAGGGGGCCCTGGAGCCACGCCGGGTTGCCGTCATCCGCGGGAAGGTGTTGGGAAGGACTGGGCAGCCCATCGTGGCTGCTCGCATCGATGTTCTCGCCCACCCCGAGTTGGGCCACACGCTCACGAATGCCCAGGGTGAGTACTCGCTCGCGGTAAATGGCGGAGGGGCACTCACGATCGACGTGGAGAAGCCAGGGTTCCTGCCCGTCCAACGACAGGTGAATGCTCCGTGGCGCGAATTCATTCCGCTCCCAGAGGTGGTCTTGACCGCCTTGGACTCCAACGTCACAGCCATCACGCCAGGAACCGCGGAGCTCCAGGTCGCACAAGGCAGCGTGGTGGAGGACAGCGCTGGCAGCCGCCGAGCCACCCTGCTGTTCGCGCCCGGAACCCAGGCGGCGATGTTCCTGCGCGACGGGACCCGTGTTCCCCTGACAGGTCCATTTCACGTGCGCGCGACCGAGTACACCGTCGGGAGCGAAGGCCCCGCCGCCATGCCCGGCATGCTGCCCGCCACCAGTGGCTACACCTACGCCGTGGAACTGAGTGTCGACGAAGCGCTGCAGGCAGGCGCCACCGAGGTGCGCTTCAGCCCACCCGTCCAGGGATACGTGGACAACTTCCTGGCCTTTCCACCGGGTCTCGTCGTGCCCTCCGGCTACTACGACCGGCAGCAGGGGCGCTGGCGCGCCTCGGAGAATGGGCGGGTCATCGCGCTCGTTGGAGAACGCGAGGGACTCGCTCAAGTGGATGCGGACGGGGACGGAGCACCTGACGACCGAGAGCAACTGACGGCCCTGGGCTTCACCGATGCGGAACGTGCGCGCCTGGCCGCCTTGTATGCCGTGGGCAAGAGCCTGTGGCGGGTGCCCATCACGCACTTCACGCCGTATGACTTCAACTGGCCTTTTGGGCCTCCACCGGATGCGCAAGAACCCCAGCAACCCGAGCCACGAACTGAGACACCGGAGGCCCAGCCCGACTGTGAAAGCGGAAGCATCATCGAATGCCAGAACCAGACGTTAGGAGAGATCCTGGCCATTCCGGGGACGCCGTTCCAGCTTCACTACCGCAGCGACCGGGCCGCCGCCCGCACCGCAAACCGGGCCCTCCGGATTCCGCTGAGCGGAGGTCACGTTCCCGCAAGCCTGAAGAACATCGTCCTCATCGTGAACGTCGCGGGACAGGCCTTCGCTCGAACCTTCCCCGCGCGTCCGAACCAGAGCTATCGCTTCGTATGGGATGGTCTGGATGCTTTTGGCCGGCAGGTCTGGGGGGAACAGACCGCCCGCATCCGGATCGGCTACGTCTACGGGTTGAGCTACTACGCGAGCCCGGATGATCAGTACCAGGCCTGGGCCCGGTATGGAGAGCGAAGCACCCGGTTCGAGGGCTCTGACGGCCGGGACACGACGCTGTGGCAGTTCCACACCGCCACGGTGGTGTCCCTGCCGGACTTCAGCCAACTGGGAGGCTGGAGCCTCGACGCGCATCATGCCTACGACCCGTGGCGGAGCACCCTCTATCTGGGCCAGGGAGGCGCCCTTCCCGGGCGGGAATCCCTGGGCAAGACGCCCCGGGTGCTGACCACCGCGACGCCCACCTTCAGTGGAGACCACGGCCCGGCGAAGCAGGCGCGCCTCGCGGCGCCCCAGGGGATCGCCGTCGCGGCGGACGGAACGGTCTACATCGCGGATACGGGCAACCACCGCATCCGGCAGGTGCGGCCCAATGGGGTCCTCTCCACGGTGGCGGGCAACGGGGTGAAGGGCGCGACGGGAGATGGTGGCAGGGCGCTCATCGCCAGTCTGGCCTCTCCCGAGGCGGTGGCCGTGGGGCTAGACGGAGCGCTGTACATCGCGGACACGGGCAACCACCGCATCCGTCGCGTCACGTCAGACGGACTCATCTCCACGGTGGCGGGCACGGGACTCGCGGCGGACGGCGGAGACGGGGGGCGCGCGACCCTGGCGAACCTGAATGCTCCCGCAGGCGCCGCAGTAGGACCGGACGGCAGCATCTACCTCGCGGATACCGGCAACCACCGCATCCGTCGCGTCACGCCAGACGGCATCATCTCCACGGTGGCGGGCACGGGTGCTCGTGGCAATGCGGGAGAAGGCGGACTCGCTGTCGCGGCGAAACTGGATACACCTCGTGCACTGGTCGTGGGCCCCGAAGGCGTCCTCTCTTTCGTGGACTCAGGCAACCGCCGCCTGCGCCGTGTCGATACGGAGGGCAGGCTCTTCACGCTGCTCACTTCACCGGACGAGGAGGAACTGCGCACCGGCAGGACACGCGGGCAGAAGCTGTACGACGAATCGCCGCGAGGCTGGCTTTGGGGCCTTGCCCTCGGCCCTGACGGCAGCCTCTACACGTCATCCTCGCATCGATGTCTCCTGCACCGCCTCTTCCCGGATGGAAGCGCATGGGCCATCAACAGCGGCGGATGCGGAGGCGCGCCCTCGGACGAAGGCCCCTCCGCGAGCCTCACCGCGCCCAGGGGGCTCGCCGTGGCCCTTGATGGCAGCCTCCTCGTGGCGGACGCGTCCCAGTTCGTCATCCGCAGGGTCTCATTGGACGGCGCTCTCTTTGTCTTCGCCGGAGGGGGACCGGCGGCACCGGTCGTCACCGCCCCCGCGCCGCCCCAATATCCAGTGGGGACCCTGGAGACGCCCTGTGGCCAGGTCGATGACCTCGTGCCCTCCTCCGACGGCAGCGAGCTGTATGGCTTTGGTTGGCAGGGGCGGCACCTCTGCACCCTGGAGTCCTGGGCGCTCGCGGTCAGGTATCGCTTCTCCTACGACGAGAGCGCGCGGTTGGTTTCGGTCACGGACGGGGCCGGCCTCATCACCCGGATTGAACGGGACGCGGCAGGGGCACCCACGGCCATCCTGGCCCCACACGGCCAGCGCACCGAGTTGAAGACAGGGCCCGATGGATTGCTCGCCTCCATCGTCCGGCCAGGCAGGGAGCGCGTGGCCCTGACCTACCAGGAGGGCGGGCTGCTCTCATCCCTATGTGACGAACACGGCGGGATGCACCTGTTCGAATACGGCCCGGAAGGCTGGCTGACGAAGGACTCCCAGCCCTCGGGAGGATTCAAGGCGCTCACACGGACGAAGGAAGACACCGGCTACACGGTGGCGCTCTCCACCGCGCTGGGGCGCACCCGGAAATACCAACTGGAAGACCTGGAGTCAGGCGTCCAGCGGCGCGTCACCACCGCGGCGGATGGGACGGCGTGGACGACGCTGCGCTCACCGAATGGCACCACGGTCTACACCGCGCCGGATGGCATGGTGACCACGGTGGTGGAGACGCCGGAGCCCCGCCTGGGCATGCAGGCGCCGCTCGTGGCATCGCGCACCGTGAAGCTGCCGAGCGGGCTCACCTCCATGTCCACGCACCAGCGGGAGGTGACCCTCCTGCCCCAGGGCACGCTGCTGGACGTGGGGACACAGACAGACACGGTGACGGTGAATGGCCGGACCACCACCGTCCGCTATGAAGCCTCCGGACGAAGGCTCCTCTCCACCAGCCCCATGGGCAGGGTGTCGGTCCTCACGCTGGACGCGCAGGGACGCCTCCACAAGGCCGAGGCGCCAGGCCTGCTTCCGGTGGCGTTCACCTACGACGAGGGAGGCCGCCCCGGTTCCGTCGTCCAGGGGAGCCGGCGAAGGGCCTTCACGTATGGAGCGGACGGCGCCTTGCGCTCCGTGGTGGATGGGCTGGACCGCGCCAGCGTCCTCACGCGGGACGAGGCAGGTCGCATCACCTCCAGCACGCTTCCGGGAAACCGGGTCACGGGTTTCACCTATGAGACGGGGGACGCGCCCGCTTCGATGACGCCACCCGGGCGGCCCTCACACGCATTCCAATACACAGCCACGGAGGCACTGGCGTCGTATGAGCCTCCTGGCGGGAGCGCCTTCGCGTCGGGCTACACCTACGACCTGGATGACGCACTCACCGGGCTCCGACAGCCGGGCGGCACCGTGTCCTTCGCCTACGACGCCGCGGGGAGACTCGCCACCCTGGACATCCCTGGCACGCGGGTCACGACTGGCTATGACGGCGCAGGACGTCTCCGCTCGCTCGCGAGCACCTCCGGGGTGGGGCTCGAGTTCAGCCACGACGGTCCGCTGGTGACTGGCGTTTCCTGGAAGGGCGCCGTGACAGGGTCGCTCCAGTACGGCCATGACGCGGACTTCCGGGTCGCGACGTCCGCCGTCAATGGCGAGTCGCCCGTGGCGTATGCCTATGACCTGGACGGACTGCTCGTCTCGGCGGGAGCGCTGACGCTGTCACGGCGCGACGACAACGGCCTGCTCTCGGGAACACGGCTCGGCTCGGTTTCCACCGTTGAAGCATCCAATGCCTACGGAGAGCAGGAGTCCTGGTCCGCCGCTTCTGGAGCCGTCTCGCTCTTGTCCTACCAACTGGAGCGCGACGAGTTGGGCAGCATCGTCCAGCGGACCGAGACGGAGGGGACCACCGTCCATACGGACGTCTTCACCCATGACGAGGCCGGACGGCTGGCCTCCGTCACCCGCGACGGAGTCCTGCTGGAGGCGAACACCTACGACGCCAATGGCAACCGCATCTCCGTCCTCCGAGACGAGTTGCAAACAGCCACCCATGACGCCCAGGACCGGCTGCTGTCCTTGGGGGACAAGACCTATAGCTACGGCGCCAACGGGGACCTTCAGACGCGCACGGAGGGAGCGCACACCACCCAATACGCGTATGACGCGCTGGGTGCGCTGGTGCACGTCGAACTCCCGGACGGCACGCAACTCGAATACGTGCTCGACGCGGCGTCGAGGCGGGTCGGCAAGAAGGCGGATGGCACGCTCATCCAGGGCTTTCTCTACGAGGGGCGGCGGGTCGTCGCGGAGCTCGATGGCGCGGGAAACGTCGCCAGCCGCTTCGTTCATGCCACGCGGGGGCATGCGCCCGATTTCATGCTCAAGGGAGGGATCACCTACCGCATCCTCACGGACCCACTGGGAAGCCCGCGCCTCGTCGTCGACACCCGGAACGGGACGGTGGTGCAGCGCATGGAGTACGACGTCTGGGGCAACGTCGTCGCGGATTCGAACCCCGGCTTCCAGCCCTTCGGCTTCGCGGGAGGCCTCTACGACCGGGACACGAGACTGACCCGCTTCGGGGCGCGGGACTACGACGCCGAAACGGGGCGCTGGACGGCCAAGGACCCCATCCGGTTCGCAGGCGGAGATTCGAACCTCTATGCCTACGCCGCGAACCAGCCCCACCAGTTCATCGATCCTGATGGACGGCGCATCGTCTCCATCGCCCCTGCGCTACAGTCCGCGTTCAACAACATCAAGGCCACGGAACTGGGCCGGTTCACCGTCGACACGCTGGAGAACAGCCCGCATGAGTTCAGCTTCAGTCAAGGGAGCCAGATGCGAGATCGTGAGGGGAATCGCACTCCGGGCCATTCACGCCGGATGGGAAACGTATGCTCCGCGCGGCCAGACGGAACCCAGCGATATCTCGCCCCTCAAGCCTTCGTGAGCATCATCGACACTCGCCTCGCCCCCAGGTCTGGGCACTCCGTCGAGGAAGTCTTGTTCCATGAGATGTGGCACAGCACCCAGTTTTCACAAAATCCATATAAAACATCTTTCGAAGGACTTATCTTCCTTGAAGTTGAAATGGAAGCCCAGAGCATGACAACGGCCTTCCTGGACGAGGTTTTCAATGCCAACCCATAGGACGTCCTGGCTTCTCCTGGCTGGAGCCACAGGAGGTTTTTTGACCGTGCATTGGATGAACTCGACGAGTCCGGTCGCGCCAGAAGCATCATTACCCGATGCGTCACTCAACGCTTCCCCTCAAGCGCAGCCCATGCAATCCATTGCCCTATTGACTCGACTCCGCCATGGCATGACACGAGCCGAAGCGGAAGCGCTCGGACAAAACCTCACATTGAGCGGGTACCCGGCGAGGGTGACCTACTGGTTTTCCTCTGACGAAAAGCTTGAGAACCTTGGGGCCTCGGTCGTTCGCAGGGAAGCGCGCTGCGCAACGGCGTTCAAGGCCCTCCACGATGAGGCAGTTTCCGTTCTTGGCTCTCCCACCTCCACCAACCGCGAGGTGGGAGGAAAGCAGTGCGAAGACTGGACCCTCAGTGACTCAGTGCTTCGCATCTGCTGCAGACAAATCGCCCCATCGGACGGAGGAACCGGCTGGATGCTCCTGATGGCGATCAAGTCCTTCTCTCCTCACAAGATGATCGACATTACAAACGGCTTTCACTGAGATTCATGATGGAGCTCGGTCCCAGACTCGATACCTTCAGGATCCTCACGTTCGCGAGCGGCAAGCCATGAGCATCCTGGACGAGGCAGATCGAAAGCTGACCGACAACGAGTGCGCCGGCGCTAGGGACGACTACCGCGTGGCCATGCGGCAGCAGGAGCCATCTAGCTGCGCAGCCCCGGGGCTTCCTGGCCCGTGCGCGCGGCGTACTCCGTGTAGCCGCCGCCGTACTTGTGGATGCCGTCCGGCGTCAACTCCAGCACGCGGTTGGACAGCGCGCCCAGGAAGTGCCGGCCGTGGGGCACAACAATGTTGTGCACTCGTAGCATGACAGCGCCTGATGCGACTCGCGGGCAGGCCAAGTAGTCCCGTAAGGACAAACAAACCATCCCAGCCCCTCGTTGACCTGCCTGGCTGACGACCGACAGGCTATAGGCCGACTCTGTCTTTCGGGGGAACGGATGCAAGAGCAAACCCGGCCCAGGCTGGTCCTATGGCCTTGGCATGGCTTCCTGCTGTTGTTGGCAGGGGGGCTGTGGGGATGCCCCGGACAGGATGCTCCCTCTCCCCCTGACGAGGTCTGCATTTCCGCCACGTGTGGCGGAGTGGACGCCGGCATGGATGGAGGCGGGGTGCAGGCTCCCTCGGCCATCGACCGCACCATCCCCACCGACTTCGGCGCCTCCATCGAGTTTCTCTACAAAGGCCCGAACCCGGTGCAGGTGGGCGTGGCCGAAGGTGCCTTGGATACACGCAGGATTGGCGTCATTCGCGGGAAGGTGATGGGCAGGAATGGACAGCCCATCGTGGATGCCCGCATGGGTGTCCTTGCCCACCCCGAACTGGGTCATACGCTCACGAATGCCCAAGGTGAGTACTCGCTCGCAGTGAATGGCGGTGGGGCACTCACGCTCGAAGTGGAGAAGCCAGGGTTCCTCCCCGTCCAGCGACAGGTGGATGTCCCGTGGCGCGAATTCGTTCCCCTTCCAGAGGTGGTGTTGACCGCCTTGGACTCCAGCGTCACGGCCATCACACCGGGAGCCACGGAGCTCCAGGTCGCGCGGGGCAGCGTGGTGGAGGACAGCGCCGGCAGCCGCCAGGCCACCCTGGTGTTCGCGCCCGGAACCCAGGCGGAGATGCTCCTGCGCGACGGGACCCGTGTTCCCCTGACCGGACCGTTTCACGTACGCGCGACCGAGTACACCGTGGGCCCCGAGGGCCCCGCGGCCATGCCCGGCATGCTGCCAGCCACCAGCGGCTGCACCTACGCCGTGGAGCTGAGCGTGGACGAAGCGCTGGAGGCAGGCGCCACCGAGGTGCGCTTCAGCCCGCCGGTCCAGGGATACGTGGACAACTTCCTCGCGTTTCCAGCGGGTCTCGTCGTGCCCTCCGGCTACTACGACCGGCAACAGGGCCACTGGCGCACCTCGGACAATGGGCGGGTCATCGCGCTCGTGGGGGAACGCGACGGGCTCGCTCAAGTGGATGCGGATGGAGATGGCGCGCCTGACGACCGCGAGCAATTGACCGCCTTGGGCTTCACCGATGCGGAGCGTGCACGCCTGGCCGCCTTGTATGCAGTGGGCAAGAGCCTGTGGCGGGTGCCCATCACGCACTTCACGCCGTATGACTACAACTGGCCTTTTGGGCCTCCACCGGATGCGCAAGAGCCCCAGCAACCCGAGCCACGGGCTGAGACACCAGAGGCCCAGCCCGACTGTGAAAGCGGCAGCATCATCGAATGCCAGAACCAGACGTTGGGAGAGGTCCTGTCCATCCCCGGGACGCCCTTCCAACTTCACTACCGCAGTGACCGGGCCGCTGCCCGCACCGCGAACCGGGCCCTCCGGATCCCGCTGAGCGGAGGCCACGTCCCCGCGAGCCTGAAGAACATCGTCCTCATCGTGAACGTCGCGGGACAGGACTTCGCCCGAACCTTCCCTCCGCGTCCGCACCAGAGCTATCGCTTCGTCTGGGATGGCCTGGATGCTTTCGGCCGGCAGGTCTGGGGAGAACAGACCGTCCACATCCGAATCGGCTACGTCTACGGGTTGAGCTACTACGCGAGCCCGGATGATCAGTACCAGGCCTGGGCCCGGTATGGAGATCGAAGTACTCAGTTCGAGGGCCCTGGCGGCCGGGGCACGACGCTGTGGCAGTTCCACACCGCCACGGTGGTGTCCCTGCCGGACTTCAGCGGACTGGGAGGCTGGAGCCTCGACACGCATCATGTCTACGACCCGTGGCGGAGCACCCTCTACCTGGGCCAGGGAGGAACCCTTCCCGGGCGGGAGCCCCTGGGACGGACGCCCAGGGTGCTGACCACCGCGACGCCGACCTTCAGTGGAGATTACGGCCCGGCGAAGCAGGCGCGTCTCGCCGCGCCCCAGGGCGTTGCCATCGCGGCGGACGGAACGGTCTACATCGCGGATACGGGCAACCACCGCATCCGGCAGGTGAAGCCCAATGGGGTCATCGCCACGGCGGCGGGCAACGGGGTGAAGGGCGCGGCGGGAGATGGCGGCAGGGCGCTCCTCGCCAGCCTGGATTCTCCCGAGGCGGTGGCCGTGGGGCCAGACGGAGCGCTGTACATCGCGGATACGGGCAACCATCGCATCCGCCAGGTCACTCCAGACGGACGCATCTCCACGGTGGCGGGCACGGGGCTCGCGGCGGACGGTGGAGACGGAGGTCCCGCGCCCCTGGCGAACCTGAATGCTCCCGCGGGCGTCGCGGTGGGACCGGACGGCAGCATCTACCTCGCGGATACCGGCAACCACCGCATCCGTCGCGTCACGTCAGACGGCATCATCTCCACGGTGGCGGGCACGGGTACCCGTGGCGCATCGAGGGAAGGCAGGCTCGCGATCACCGCGGACCTGGACACACCGCGCGCCCTGGTCGTGGGCCCTGAAGGCGTCCTCTCCTTCGTGGACTCGGGCAACCGCCGTCTGCGACAGGTGGATACGGAGGGCAGACTGTTCACGCTGCTCTCCTCACTGGACGAGGAGGAGCTGCGCATCGGCAGCAGGTCCCGCGGGCAGAAGCTGTACGAGGAGTCCCCGCGAGGCTCACTCTGGGGCCTTGCCCTCGGCCCTGACGGCAGCCTCTACACGTCGTCGTCTCACCGATGCATTCTGCACCGCCTCCTCCCGGATGGCAGCGCGTGGGCCATCAACAACGGCGGATGCGGAGGAGAGCCTTCCAAGGAAGGGCCCCTCGCCAGTCTGACAGCGCCCAAGGGGCTCGCCGTGGCCCTCGATGGCAGCCTCCTTGTGGGGGACGCGTCCCAGTTCGTCGTCCGCAGGGTCTCCTTGGACGGCAACCTCTTTGTCTTCGCCGGAGGGGGGCCGGCGGCACCGGTCGTCACCGCGCCCGCGCCGCCCCAGTATCCGGCAGGGACACTGGAGACACCCTGTGGCCAGGTCGATGACCTCGTGCCCTCCCCCGACGGCAGCGAGCTGTATGGCTTTGGCTGGCAGGGGCGGCACCTTTGCACCCTGGAGGCCTGGACGCTCGCGGTCAGGTATCGCTTCTCCTACGACGAGAGCGCGCGGTTGGTTTCGGTCACGGACGGGGCCGGCCTCATCACCCGGATTGAACGGGACGCGGCAGGGGCACCCACGGCCATCCTGGCCCCACACGGCCAGCGCACCGAGTTGAAGACAGGGCCTGATGGATTGCTCACCTCCCTCGCCCGGCCAGGCAGGGAGAGCGTGGCCCTGACCTACCAGGAGGGCGGACTGCTCTCGTCCCTGCGAGACGAACGCGGCGGGATGCACCTGTTCGAATACAGCCCGGAGGGCTGGCTGACGAAGGACTCCAACCCCTCGGGAGGATTCAAGGCCCTCACACGGGTGCAGGGGGATACCGGCTACACGGTGACGCTCTCCACCGCGATGGGGCGCACCCGGAAGTACCAGTTGGAAGACCTGGAGTCAGGCGTCCAGCGGCGCATCACCACCGCGGCGGATGGGACGGCGTGGACGACGCTGCGTTTACCGAATGGCACCACGGTCTCCACCGCGCCGGATGGCACGGTCACCACGGTGGTGGAGACGCCGGAGCCCCGCCTGGGCATGCAGTCGCCGCTCGTGGCATCGCGCACCGTGAAGCTGCCGAGCGGGTTGATCTCCACATCCAGTCACCAGCGAGAGGTGACGCTCCTGCCCCAGGGCACGCTGCTGGACGTGGGGACGCAGACGGACACGGTGACGGTGAATGGCCGGACCACCACCCTGCGCTACGAGGCCGCTGGAAGACGTCTCCTCTCCACCAGCCCCATGGGCAAGGTGTCTGTCCTCACGCTGGACGCGCAGGGACGCCTCCAGCAGGCGGAGGCGCCGGGCCTGCTTCCGGTGGCGTTCACCTACGACACAGAGGGCCGCCCCGGGTCCGTCGTCCAGGGGAGCCGGCGGAGGACCTTCGCGTATGGAGCGGACGGCGCCTTGCGCTCCGTGACGGATGGGCTGGACCGCGCCACCGTCTTCACGCGGGACGAGGCCGGTCGCCTCACCTCCAGCACCCTTCCTGGAAACCGTGTCACGGGATTCACCTATGAGACGGGGGACGCGCCCGCCTCGATGACGCCCCCCGGACGGCCCTCACACGGCTTCCGGTATACGGCCACGGAGGCACTGTCGTCCTATGCGCCTCCTGGAGGGAGCGCCTTCGCGTCTGGCTACACCTACGACCTGGATGATGCGCTCACCGAGTTCCGACAGCCGGGCGGCGCCGTGTCATTCGCCTACGACGCCGCGGGGCGACTCGTCACCCTGGACATCCCGGGCACGCGCGTCACGACTGGCTATGACGGAGCAGGGCGTCTCCGCTCGCTCGCGAGCACCTCAGGAGTGGGGCTCGAATTCAGCCACGACGGTCCACTGGTGACCGGCGTTTCCTGGAAGGGAGCCGTGGCAGGGTCGCTCCAGTACAGCCACGACACGGACTTCCGGATCGCGACGTCGTCCGTCAATGGCGGGACGCCCGTGGCGTATGCCTATGACCTGGACGGACTGCTCGTCTCGGCGGGAGCGCTGACGCTGTCACGGCGCGACGACAATGGGCTCCTCGCGCGGACACATCTCGGCTCGATCTCCACCGTTGAAACCTCCAACGCCTACGGGGAGTTGGAGTCCTGGTCCGCCGCTTCCGGGGACGTCCCGCTGTTGTCCTACCAATTGGAACGCGACGTGCTGGGCCGCATCGTCCGGCGAACTGAAACCGAGGGGACCACCGTCCATACGGACGTCTTCACCCATGACGAGGCGGGACGGCTGGCGTCCGTCACCCGCGACGGTGCCCTCCTGGAGGAGAACACCTACGACGCCAATGGCAACCGCACCTCCGTCCTCCGGGGCGAGCTGCAGACGGCCACCCATGACGCCCAGGACCGGCTCCTGACCTTTGGGAACAGGACCTACAGCTACGGCCCTGGCGGGGACCTCCAGACACGCACGGAGGGAACACGCACCACCCAGTACGCGTATGACGCACTGGGCGGGCTGGTCCATGTCGCGCTCCCTGACGGCACGCAGCTCGAGTACTTGCTCGACGCCGCGTCGAGGCGTGTCGGCAAGAAGGTGGATGGCACGCTCATCCAGGGCTTCCTCTACGAGGGGCGGCGGGTCATCGCGGAGCTCGATGGCGCGGGGAACGTCGTCAGCCGCTTCGTCCATGCCACGCGGGGCCATGCGCCCGACTTCATGTTCAAGGGAGGCATCACCTACCGCATCCTCGCGGACCCGCTGGGAAGCCCGCGCCTCGTCGTCGACACCCGGAACGGGGCGGTGGTGCAGCGCATGGAGTACGACGTCTGGGGCAATGTCGTCGCGGATTCGAACCCCGGCTTCCAGCCCTTCGGCTTCGCGGGGGGCCTCCATGACCGGGACACGAAGCTGACCCGCTTCGGGGCGAGGGACTACGACGCCGAAACGGGGCGCTGGACGGCCAAGGATCCCATCCGATTCGCGGGCGGGGACTCCAACCTCTACGCCTACGTGGGTAACGATCCAGTCAACCTGATTGACCCGAGCGGTCGTTTCGCGGGCCCCACGCCCGTCGTGACGGTCGCGGCGGGAGTCTCCCTCAACTGGGTCGCGGGAGCAGGAATCGCCTTCTCAGGCGGATGGCTCGCGGGCACCTGGCTCAATGAGAACTTCCTGGAGGCTCCCATCCAGGCCTTCCTCTGGAACCACTTTGGGAATGACACAACAAGCACTGGCCCAGCCTGCTCCAGCGCATCTACTGAAGGATACGGAGACATTGGTAGTTACTCCGGCCCTATCGATCCAGACGATTTCCTAGGCGCGGCTGAAGAATGGTTGGGCCCCAATTACCGCCACATCGCACCAGGAGTTTACAGATCCGCAGACGGGCTACGGCAAGTCCGGATGACCGACGGTGACTTGAGCGGCCGCGGGAGAACACCGTACCCGCATGGGCATTTCGAAGCGCTGAACTCCTTTGGCAAAGTCATTGAGAACGACCACATCCCACTATCCCCATGAAACTCAGAGCGATCATCAAATCAAAAACAGTAAAATCAATGGGCAAACCCGTTGCTTCGATTGAAATCGCAATCGAAGAAGGCGCCCTCTACTTGTTCCGCCAGGGAGTCAACGGGGAACCACTCGGTGACACATGGCACCAAAACCTTGAAGAGGCCATAAGTCAGGCAAAATTTGAGTTCTCGGTGGACGCTGCGGACTGGGAACATATAGAGGATTGATTTCAGCACATGCGTTCATGGCCTCCGGCAGCCGCCCTTGAAGCTCAGGAACCGGTGACGACTGATGCTCGACATCGAACGTGACATGGTGGAACTCGATCCCGGACCACTCAACCATGAGCCCTGGGCAGGCAAGGGACTCCCATGATGTACATTGGCGCCGTCTTTGGCGGTCCTGAACTCGCCGACGCCCCCATTGAAAAGGCGATCCGTCTGATCGGGAAGGCGCGAGGCCCGATAGAAAAGAGCGATTCCGGAGCATTGGACATCGTCTTCCATGTGCCCGGCTCTCTCCTCAAGCCAGAGTTCACGGGAGTCCGCACGGCAAAATTCTCGCGCAAGGAACGAACGCTCATGCTTCAGATTGCCGTTCCAGAGGAACAAGTCCATACACCTGATGTCCGTTGGTTACTGGACGCGATACGCGAGGCCGTTCGACTTGCGCGCCCCAAGTTTGAGCGTGCCGGAATCGAGTACCTGGAGAAGGAGCACCTCTCCATTGTGGACAGGATCCAGCGGGAAGTCCTGAAGTAGCCCGAACAAGAACCACAGGCCCTGAAGGCATCCCTCATGGATGAGATTTCAATGCCAACCCATAAGACATCCTGGCTTCTCCTGGCTGGAGCCACAGGATTTTTTTGACCAGGCATCGGATGAGTTCGGCGAGCCCAGCCACACCGGACGCATCGTTACCGGATGCGTCGCAAGCCTCTCCCCTCCCCCTGTTTGCTCGACTCCGCCATGGCATGACACGCGCCGAAGCGGAAGCCCTCGGACAAGGCGCCACACTGGGCGGATACCCGGGGAAGGTGACCTACGGGTTCTCCCCCGACGAGCAACTTGAGAACTTCGGGATCTCGGTCTTCCGCCGGGAAGCGCGCTGCGCAACGGCGTTCAAGGCCCTCCACGATGAGGCCGTTTCCGTTCTTGGTGCTCCCACCTCCACCAATCCGGCTGGATGCTCCTGATGGCGATCAAGTCCTTCTCTCCCCAAGAGAAGTTCGACATCCGAGACGGCTTCCATTGAAGCAAAGACGCCCAGAGCGCTCCCACGCTCTGGGCGACTGATACGTCAGCTGCGCAGACCCGGGGCTTCCTGGCCCGTGCGCGCGACGTACTCCGTGTAGCCGCCGCCGTACTTGTGGATGCCGTCCGGCGTCAGCTCCAGCACGCGGTTGGACAGCGCTCCCAGGAAGTGCCGGTCGTGGGACACGAACAACATCGTGCCCTCGTAGCGCGAGAGCGCCGTGATCAGCATCTCCTTCGTGCCCATGTCCAGGTGGTTCGTGGGCTCGTCCAGCACCAGGAAGTTCGGCGGGTCGTAGAGCATCTGCGCCATCACCAGACGCGCCTTCTCTCCACCCGACAACACCCGGCACTTCTTCTCCACCTCGTCGCCGCTGAACCCGAAGCAGCCGGCCAGCGCCCTCAGCGAGCCCTGCCCCGCCCTGGGGAACGAATCCGACAGCTGCTCGAAGACCGTCTTCTCTCCGTCCAACAGGTCCATGGCGTGCTGCGCGAAGTAGCCCATCTTCACGCTGCCACCCAACGCCACCGTGCCTTCATCCGGCTGCGTCGAGCCCGTCACCAGCTTCAGCAACGTGGACTTGCCCGCGCCGTTCACGCCCATCACACACCAGCGCTCCGCGCGGCGCACCAGGAAGTCCAGGCCGTCGTAGATGGTCCGCTTGCCGTAGCCCTTGCTCACGTTCTTCAGGTTCACCACGTCGTCACCTGAACGCGGCGGCGGCTGGAACTCGAAGAGCACCGTGGAGCGGCGCTTCGGCGGCTCCACCTTCTCAATCTTCTCCAGCTTCTTCACCCGGCTCTGCACCTGCGCCGCGTGCGACGCGCGGGCCTTGAACCGCTCGATGAACTTGATCTCCTTCGCGAGCATCGCCTGCTGACGCTCGTACTGCGCCTGCTGCTGCGCCTCGTTCTGCGCGCGCTGGCCTTCGTAGAAGTCGTAGTTGCCCGAGTACGTCGTCAGCGAACCGCCGTCGATCTCCACCACCTTCGTCACGATGCGGTTCATGAACTCGCGATCGTGCGACGTCATCAGCAGGCCGCCCTCGTACCCCTTGAGGAAACCCTCCAGCCAGATGAGCGACTCCAGGTCCAGGTGGTTGGAGGGCTCGTCCAGGAACATCGCGTCCGGCCGCATCAGCAGGATGCGGGAGAGCGCCACGCGCATCTTCCAGCCGCCCGACAGCTTGCCCACGTCGCCGTCCATCATCTCTTCGCTGAAGCCCAGGCCCGCGAGGATTTCCCGCGCGCGGCCCTCCAGCGCGTACCCGCCCAGCTCCTCGAACCGGCCCTGCACGACGCCGTAGCGCTCGACGAGCTTCTCCATGTTGTCCGCCTGGTCCGGGTCACCCATGGCGGCTTCCAGGTGCTTCATCTCCGCCGCGACGGTGCTCACCGGGCCCGCGCCGTCCATCACTTCGGACACCGCGCTGCGGCCGTTCATCTCACCGACGTCCTGGCTGAAGTAGCCAATCGTGACGCCCCGGTCGATGGAGACCTGTCCCTCGTCTGGGTACTCCTGGCCGGTCATCATCCGGAACAGCGTCGTCTTGCCCGCGCCGTTCGGGCCCACCAGGCCCACCTTCTCGCCCTTGTGGAGAGCGGCCGACGCCTCGATGAAGAGGATCTGCTGACCGTGTTGCTTGCCGATGTTGTCGAGACGGATCATGTGCGTACCGAAAAGGCCCGGGGAATCAGGCGGCGCGCCCTTATGCCACGAGCCGCCCGCCGGAGGGATGGTTCCGAACCCCCAACGGCCCCAGGTCCATCCACGCGGCCGGGCAGGCAGGCCCCCGCCCGGGATTCCGCCCGGCTTGGAACGCGGGCCTCAGTCGTCCCGGTGCACCGTGCCCGGGGAGAACGCCGGGGTGCAGATGGCCACGTACTCCGCGCCGTCCTCCTCGGGGGTGCTGTAGCGGACCCACTCGCCGGGCTCGCACACCACCGTCTGGCCGGCGTGGACGTCCATCACCCCGCCCTTGTGCTCCACCCGCAGCGTGCCCGCGAGCACCAGGGTGATTTCACGGAACTCGGGCGTCTGGCCCGGCTCCTCCCACCCGCCGGGGCTGCGCATGTGGGCCACGCTGATGTTGGACGTCTTGGAGTTCACCCGGCCCACGTACTCGTCGATGAGCTTCGGCTTGTTGCCCACGGCCGTCACGCGGATGGGCTTCGGGATGAGCGTGGGCATGGCGAGGCTCCAGGGGAGGACGAAGGGAACAGCAGCCATCCCTACCCTACCAGCGCGTGGCGTAGAGTGCCGCCGTGCTGACCGTCGACAACCATCCCCTCCTCGACCTCATCGCCTTCACCTCCACTTTTCCCGCTCCCCTGGGGGACCTGCCCGCGCCCGACTGGCTGCAAGCCCTGCTGAAGCCCGGCGCCACCGCCCCCATCCAGAGTGACGACGCCGTCCGGGGCGCCGTGCGCGACCTGCTCCGCCACGGCGGCTACAAGCCCACGGGCCGGGGCAAGCCCGCGTCCGAGTACCTGGTGCGAGCCTCCGGCGACGGCACCCTGGGCACCATCAACGCCGCGGTGGACGCCTGCAACGCCGTGTCCCTGCACAGCGGCCTGCCCATCAGCGTCGTGGACCTGGACAAAGCCCAGGCCCCGTTCCGCGTCTCCACCGCCATCCAGGGCGACCGCTACGTCTTCAACGCCTCCGGGCAGACCATCGACCTGGAGGGCCTCTTGTGCCTCTTCGACGCGCAGGGCCCGTGCGCCAACGCGGTGAAGGACGCCCAGCGCACCAAGACGGACGCCACCACGCGCCGCACGCTCACGCTGCTGTGGGGCACCAAGGAGCTCAAGGGCCACACCGAGCGCGCCTTCACCTGGTACCGCGAGTTGCTGGAGCGCCTGGGCGCCACCGTCGAGCCCGTGCGCTGAAAAAGCCCTACGCCCCGGGCTCCAAGGCCAGCCCCGTCACGATGCGCTCCACGATGCCTTCAGGCGGGGGCGTCACGTCCACGGTGAACGCGTCGTCGGGGACCTCCAGCGTCTCCAGTTGGCTGTCGAGCAGCGACGCCGGCATGAAGTGCCCCAGGCGCTTCTGGATCCGCTCGCGGATGAGGGACGCGGACGCGTGCAGGTACACCCAGCGCTCTCGCGCGGGGTCCACGGTGAGCCTGGCGCGGTAGAGGGCCTTGAGGCCGGAGAACGCCAGCACCAGGTCCTCGTCCGCCTCCAGCGCCTTCTCCATCCTCGCGCGCAGGAGCTCCAGCCACGGCTGCCGGTCCACGTCCGTCAGCGGCGTGCCCGTGGCCATCTTCCGGCGGTTCTCCACCGAGTGCAGGTCGTCCGCGTCCACGAACGTCCACCCCAGCCGGTCCGCGAGCGCCCGGCCCACCGTGGACTTCCCGGTGCCTGAAACGCCCATGACGATGACCACCATGCCGTTGCCGCCTCCCTCGGGTGTCGCGCGCTCCCTCATGCTGCGGCCTTCCCGCCCCGGGTGCCACGCGAGAAGCACGGCCGGTGACACACCGGACGTGAGCGTCCGCTGCCCAACGCCGCCAGGCCCGCCCCCGCCATGCTTTCCACGTCGCGGCGGGGAACCGCTACCCTCCGCGTCATCATGACTTCTGTGGGAGCACCCCCCGGCCGGACACTCGCCCGGCTCCTCCTGTGCAGCTGCCTGCTCGCGCTGGTGTCCCTGACCGCCTGCCGCGACCCCGCCGCCGCGGCCGGCACCGCGCTCTTCGTCACCGCCCAGTTCGAGCCCGCCCTGAACCTCACCCGGCTGCGCATCTCCGCCACCGCGGACGGCGCCTCCGTGCCCACCACGCTGCTGCCCGAGGACTCCAGCCGCGCGCTCGTGAACGGTGAGACGTTCCGCGTCCTCCTGGACGGCGCGGCCAACGGCACCCAGGCCACCATCCGCGTGGACGGCCTGCGCGACGACGCGACGGTCGCCACCGGCGAGGCCACCGCCACCGTGCGCGACGGCTACGAGGTGGAGGTCACCGTGCGGCTGACCGCCTCCAACGGCGGCACCTTCTGCGTGGACTGCCCGGACGGCTGCTGCCGCGAAGGCGTGTGCACGTCCCGCACCTTCCGCACCTGCGGCGTGGGCGGCGTCGCCTGCGAAATCTGCGACTCGGACCGCGCCGACACCTGCACCAACCGCGGCACCTGCGGCTGCGGCACTGGCCCGTCCTGTGACCTCAACGCCAGCCGCTGCAACGGAGGCAAGTGCGTCTGCGGCCTCGGCAATGCGTGCGGTCCGGGGCTCGCATGCATCAACGGCTTCTGCAAGTGCGACCCGTCCACCTGCGCCGGCTGCTGCGAAGGCAACAGCTGCATCCCCGCGCCCAACAAGAACCAGTGCGGCAAGGGCGGCGAGGCCTGCAAGAAGTGCGACAAGCGCTGCAACCCGGACGGCTCCTGCGACTGACTCGCGCTAGCGCACGGTGAACGGGCGCGAGCTTCCCGCGTACGGGTGGATGCGCCCGTCCCAGCCGGACTTCCAGTTCCCCTCGTGCACCAGCCGGTACGTGCCCGGCTGCGTGTCCCGGGGAATGGGCCACGTGATTCGCACCTTCGAGCACGCGAGCGTGGGCACGCAGAACTCGCGCTGCCAATGGTACAGCGCGACGCCGTCCCCGTCGTTCGCCACGTCCCGCCACGTGCCGTCCGGCTCCCGCCGCTGCACGCGCAGGAAGGTGCCGCCTGTCTTCAGGTCATTGCGCGGATGGCCGCCCCAGAAGGTGACGCTCGCCGTGTCGCCACGCGCGTAGGAAGCCTTCGCCTCCTCCGAGACGGCGCCGAAGTCCACCCAGAGCAGCTTGTCGTCGAACACCACGCCGGGCTGCAGCCCCACCACCACCTTGCGCAGGTCGCGCGGCGTGGGACCGGGCGGCACGGACGCCCCTTCGCGCAACGCGCTCGCGAGCCCCGTGAAGGACTGTTGCAGCGCCCCCAGCGTCCACGGGCCGAAGTGCGTGGACGCGCCCTCGTAGTCCTGGCGCGCGTACTCCTCGCGCGTGGCCACGTAGCCCGAATAGTCGTTGGCCGGTCCCGCGATGACCACGTCCGTCACGCCCGTACCCTGGAGCTGCGCGCGCACCGTGTCGCGCAGCCGGCGGCCCGCCATGGTGGTCACCTCGAAGGGCACGGCCACCAGCGCCAGAGGGCCTACCGTCACCACCTGCAGGGGCAGCACCTCCGGGGTCCACGGGTAGGGCTTCATGGTGCCCATCTCCAGGACGATGGGCTTCTCTCCCTGGCAGGGCGTGGTGACGGCGGCGCAGGTGAACTGGCTCCACACGTCATGCACGTTCTCGCACGTGGCCCCTTCCGAACCGAAGCCGGGCCCGTCCTCCGCGCCCGCCAGCATGGACAGGCCGATGGCCGCGGGACAGGTGCGGTGCGTTCTGCCGTCCGTGAACGCGGGCGCGACGTCCACCGCGTCCATCTTCACGTAGGCGTGCCGGTAGTCCACGCCGCCCATCACCGGCATCCCGGCGGTGGACCACAGGTGCTCGGCGAAGTCGTATTGCTTCTTCGCGGACAGGGCCGCGTCCTCGAAGTCGTTCGCGCCGCCGCCGTTCGTGCCGCCCAGGATGTTGGGCGTGACGTCGCCTTCATTCGAGTTCGCGAACGCCGCGACGAAGGTGTCCGGGCCTCCGGGCGTCCGTCCTCCCTTCTCCACCTCGAACGTGTGCGCCGCGAGCCCCTTGTTGTCGCCAGTGATGTACGTGTTCGTGTTGCCGAAGGACGTTGCGTGCACGGCGAACCAGTTGACGAGCCCCAGCTCGCGCCCATCCGCTGCCGTCATCCGGAGCAGCGTCATGCGGTTGTCCACGTTGTCGGGATAGCGGGCGCGCTCGGACTCCGGGTTGCGCAGGTAGGCCTCCGGTGAGCGGTTGATGCTGGCGCCGTGCAGGTCGCCCGAGGACAGCCGCAGCGAGCCCTCGGCCAGGCGTGCGTTGGCGCGGAGGATGGAGTCCGTGATGCCGGAGACGATGGCCTCGAAGTTCTGGGGCACGAAGCCGAAGGTGGTCAGGTTGTAGAACGTGTAGTGGCTGAAGCCGCCCGGCCCGGAGTGCGTGTGCGTGGCGCTGAGCAGCACGTTGTCGTCGGAGAACGTGTCGCCCAGCTTCGAGCGCAGCCGCTCCACCACCTGCTGCTTCACCGCCTGGAACACCATGCCCAGGTCCGCGCTGACGAAGGCCACGCGGCGGCCGTTGCATGGCGAGGCGATGACGAACGCCCGCGAGTACAGTCGCAGGTGGATGCCCTCCGTCTTCTGGGACACCTGCCCGTAGCCCATCATCCCCACCTCCGCCGCGGGGCCGGTGATGTCCGAGCGCGCCGCGCCAATGAGGAAGTTCGCCGAGCCCGCGCACGCGTCCGCCGGAGCTTGCGCCGGAGCCGGAGCCCGCGGCGTTCCCTCCTGCGCGCTCGCCGTGGACAGCCGGGGGGTAGCGCCCGGCCCCAGCGACAGCACGCAGCCCAGCAGCAACCCGAGCACGGGAGCGAGGCGGGCGTTCAGCGTGCGCATGACATCCTCCACGGCCTCCGGAAGGGAAGGCCCCCGGCGGCGGCGGGTCCCAGCGTGTCGCTGTCGTCCCCTGGAGGGGAGCGCACGCGAGGGCAGGCCGTCCGACGCTCCACACTCGAACACGGGAGCGCGGCGGATTCAGTCCATTTCGCGGCAGCGGACGGGCGGCCCGCTCCGCCGCATGGACGCGGAATGCGGGCTGGTCAGGCCCCGAGTGTGGGCCGCGCGGCGACGTGCAGGGTGACGCGGAAGGTGGCGCCGTGGCCCTGCGTGGACTCCGCGGCGATGGTGCCGCCCAGCGCGCGCACGATGGTGTCGCAGATGGACAGGCCCAGGCCGGTGCCCTGGCCCGGCGCCTTGGTGGTGAAGAAGGGGTCGAAGATGCGGCGCAGCAGCTCCGGCGCGATGCCCCGGCCCGTGTCGCGCACCTCCACCACCACCCGGCCGTCGTCGTCCACGCGGCTGATGAGCCGGATCTCGTGCTCGTCCGTGAAGCCTTCCGGGATCGCGTGCGCGGCGTTGATGACCAGGTTGAGGAACACCTGGAACAGCTTGCCCTCGTTGGCGCGCACCGTCGGCACGACGCCGTACTGCTTCACCAGGCGGGCGCGCGGCCGGATTTCACTGGCCGCCATCTGCGCGACGGAGTCCAGCACGCGGTGCAGGTCCACCGACTCCTCGTGCGCGTCGTCCACGCGGGAGAAGACCTTGAGCTGGCGGACGATTTGCCGCATCCGCTCGGAGCCCTCGCGCGCGTCGTCCAGCACCTGCTGGTACTCCAGCAGCTCCTCGGCGCCCAGGGGCCGGGGCATGGGGCCCAGCGCGCGGTGCAGGAACTCCAGGTTGGAGAGCACGTAGGACAGCGGGTTGTTCAACTCGTGCGCGATGCCCGCGGCCAGCATGCCCATGGAGGCCAGCCGGTCCCCCAGCATGAGCTGCGCCTGCATGTGCTTGCGCTCGGTGAAGTCGCGCGCCACCGTCACGCGCGCGGGCACGCCGTCAAAGAGCACGCCCAGCGTCACCAGGTCCGCGCTCACCACCTGCCCGTCGCGGCGCACCAGCGGCACTTCATGCGAGCGGGCCGCCAGCGCCCCGTCCTGTGCCTCCTCCAGGTGGCGGCGCGCGACCTCCTGGTCCTCGCGCCGCACCAGACCCAGCAGGTGCCGGCCCAACAGCTGCGCGGGGTCCTGGTAGCCCAGGTAGTTGGCCATGGCCGGGTTCACCGACAGGAGCATGCCGTCCGTGGTGTGCACCACCACGGGGTCCGGGAACCCTTCGATGAGCAGGTGGAAGCCGGCCTCCGTGCGGCGCAGCGCCGTCTCCGTGCGCACGCGCAGCGCGTCCGTGGTGTGCTGCTCCAGCGCCAGCGACAGCGCGCCGGCCGCGCCGGACAACAGCTTCACCTCCACGTGCGACCAGGGCCGCGCGTCGTCGCAGTTGTCGAAGCCGATGAAGCCGAACGATTCGCCGTGCACCACCAGGGGCAGCACCAACAGCGAACGGATGCCCTGCGCCAGGAGCACCGGCGCGTTGTCCGCGCCGAAGTCCTCCGGCGAGCCCTGCACGGCCTCGCCCCGGTGGAGCTGCTCAAGCTGGTGCAGCGTGAAGGCCTGGTCGATGGGCCACGCTTGCGTGTCCGGGTTGTCCAGTTCGCGCGAGATGCCGGGCGCGCACCACTCCGCGCGCTGGGACTGGAGCATCCGTCCGGAGGCGTCGCGGTGGAACTCGAAGACGTAGGCGCGGCTGGCGCCCGCGACGCGGCCCAGCGGCTCCAGGACGGCGTTGTAGAAATCCCCGGAGCCCTCTGGCGCGAGCAGCTGCCGCTGCACCTCCACCATCGCGCCCAGGTAGCGCTCGCGCGTGGCGGCGGCCTCCTCCGCCAGACGGCGCGGGGTGACGTCCACCAGCGTGCCCAGCACACCGCCCAGGTGCTCCGGGTCGCCCGTCACGGACAACTCCACCCAGCGCGGCTGCGTGCCGCCAGACAGCCGCAGCTCCAGCCGCGAGGGCACGTCCGTGCGCGACAGCGCCGTGCGCAGCAGCACCCGCGCCTGGTCCCGGTCCTCCGGGTGGAACAGCTCCACGAGTACGCGGCCCAGCCACGCGTGCACGGGAGCTCCGACCAGGCGCTCCCAGGCGGGGGTCGCCAGGACGAGGCGGCCCGCCGCGTCCAATTCGAAGAGCGCCTCTCGCAGGAGCGACCCGGCGCGCTGGAAGCGACGCGTGTCCACGAGGTCGCCCGCCACGGATGACTGCCCCAGAGCAGCGGCGCTCCCCGTTTCGCGTTGCTCCTGCCCCACCGCGGCCTCCTTCAGCACGGATGAAACGAAATGAAACCTGGATTGGAGGGAAACCCACCCGGTGCGTCCGGGCCCGACCCCTCTCTCCGTCTCACCGCGGCCCGAAGCATAGGGCGCTCGAATGTTTCAAAGTCAATGGACCCACCCTGGACTCAGGGGTTTCCCTCGGAGTCGGGAGGCTCCCAGCCCCCTGGAATTCCGGAACGGGGGCGTTGACGGCGATCCCCAAGCAGGCGTGCAGGCACGCCACCAACGATGGCCCACGGGGGCACGTCGCGGGTGACGACGGCGCCCATTCCAATCACCGCGTGGTCGCCCACGGTGACACCGTCGGTGATACCCGCGTTGGCGCCCACCCAGACGTCCTGGCCAATCACGATGCCCTTCGAGGTGACGGGCTGCTCGCGCACGGGGCGATCCGGCGCGAGGCCATGGTCGAAGGCATAGAGCGTGGCGCCGGTGGCGATGCGACTGCCTTCGCCGATGCGGACGCCGCAAGTGCCGCCGTCCAGGCTGACGCGCGCGTTGAGGCTGACGCGCGACTCCAGCACCACGGGCCCGTGCACGAAGACGTCCGCGCCAATGCTGCACCCCGGCCCGATGCGCACGGTGCGGCCGGGCTCCGCGAAGATGCGCGCCTCCGGGGCAATGAAACATCCTTCGGCGATATCAACTGTCTCCAGCTCGCGCAGGCGGTCCTGCACCTCGCGCTGCCAGGCCTCCGCCCACTCGCGGTGGCGCGGCTTGAGACTGAAGTAGAGCCACGGCATCCACGACAGCCGCAGCTTGTGTTGTTCACGGCGTTGCGCGTTCAGGTCCACGTGTCCTGACCTACCACGGGCCCCGCATCGGCTTCACAGGGGCTCGGGCTTCACGGGCGGAGCGGTGACGGGCTCCGGTGCTGCCGCGGGTACCACGGTGAAGTGGCAGCGCTCGCGCTCCTTCGCCACGGCCTCCGCGTCCAAGGACACGGGGGTCAGGTGGCAGAGCATGTCGTCCGGCTCCCACGGGTACGGCTGGCCGTCCAGGCGCACGCGCCCTTCGGCCACGGCGCGCGTGGCCTCCACGAGCGACAGCGAGGACAGGTCGCGCATCAGCGCTTCGAAGCGGCCCTGGCGCTCCGGGGTGGAGAAGTGGAAGCGGCCGCGCGCGACGACGGCCAGGTGGTACCACATGGGCCGGAAGGCCACGCCGGCCAGGCCCAGGCGCTGGGCCATGGCGAGCAGCACCTCGGTCGTCTCGCGAGACAGGCCCAGGCCGGGCACCTCCTGGCCGGGCAGCTGCGGACGCTTGTCGCTGAAGCGCGCGCGGGGATGGCGCAGGGACAGCCAGTTGGCGAAGAGGAAGGTCTCGCCCTGGATTTCCTTCTTCTCCACCACCGAGTCCGACAGCAGGTGCTCGCGGCCGCCCGCGTGGCCCAGCACCATGATGCGGTCGCCGGTGCCGCCGGTGGAGGCCACCTGCACGCGCAGGCGGCTGTAGCCCAGGCGCTCCACGTACGACAGCAGGCCGTAGCGGAAGAGCGCGTACTCGATGCCCTGCGCGGTGTAGTGGCCCAGGACGCGCGGCTGCACCTCTGGCCCCAGCCGCAGCGGGCCCTCCAGGTCCTCCAGTGAGAAGGGCTCCCAGTGCGGTGCCTTCCCGGCGGTGTTGGCCTTCTCCGGATCCAACATGTGCGCGATGCGCTGGAAGCGCGCGCTCAACGGGTCATAGCGCGCGGTGATGCGCTGGTGGCCCAGGCCCGCGAGCACCAGCACCGTGCCCGCGAACAGCTTCCAGGACTCCGCGTGGTAGCCGCCCCCGGGCAGCCACACGCTGGCCTGTCCTCGCAGCGCGGCGGCGATGGCCACGTCGCGTTTGCGCGCCCCCTGGAGCGTGATGCCCACGCGCCCGAAGCGGTCCCCGGACAGCACGTCCCCGCCGGCGATGACGAAGGTGATGTCCGAGCGGGGCATGCGCGCGAGCAGGTCCTTCACCTTCTGCACGTAGGTGACGTCGTCGCAGCCATCCGGCACGCGTGTTTCATCCACGCCGGGGGGCAGCACGCCCCAGTCGCTGCCGGACACGGAGCCGATCCACGCCTTGGGTTGTCCGGCGAGGCACGCGGCGGTGCCGTCCGGCGGGTGCGCGTCCAGGTCCAGCACGGCCACGGAGCCGTCGAAGCCGGAGGCGCGCAGGTCCGCCACGGACACCGCGATGTCGTTGACGGTGCAGAAGCCGCCGCCCTTGTCCGGGCGCGCGTGGTGGAAGCCACCGGCCATGTTGACCACGGGCCCCTGTCGCGCGAGCGCCAGCCGGGCCGCGCCCAACGTCCCGCCGCACACGAGCCGCACGCTGTCCAGGAGCGCGTCCACGGGCACTTCCGACGGGTCGGTGGCGTAGATGCGCGCGAGCGTCGCGGGGTCGGAGAGGGACTCCAGGTAGCGGGCGTCGTGCACGCGCGCGAGCTGCGCGTAGGACACGGGCACGGGGTGGCGCACGTCCGCGGCGCGCACCACGCCGGCCTCCAGCAGGTACCAGGTGGTGAAGTCGGTGCCGCGCGGCTCGATGCCCACGGAGGACTCGATGCCGGTGAGGGGAAGGCGGTAGGCCTCGTCGTAGAAGACGTGCACCCGGCCGCGTCCCAGGCCCAGCTTCCAGAGCCACGCTTGAATCATCCGCGCCTCGCGGGTGGCAGGAGATGGCGGGCGTTCACGGGGACGAGGGACACAGGGAGAGGTTCGAAAAGAGTGATGGCCCCTTCATCACGCTTGGGGGCCGTGGGCGCAAGGCTCATTCCACGGGACGCTGGGCCTCTTCCCGCAGGGCGGGGCTGCGGCGGCGCACGGTGCGGGCGGCGACGGTGACGAACAGGGCCCACGCGAGCCCGGCCACCCAGCCACCGAGCACGTCCGTGGGGTAGTGCACGCCCAGGTACACGCGGGTGCAGCCCACCAGGACGGAGAGCACCAGGGCCACGGAGAGGAGGTAGACCTTCACGCGGCGGTGCTCGGCGAACTGGGCCAGCAGCGCGCCCAGGGTGAGGTAGGTGATGGCGGACAGCATGGCGTGGCCGCTGGGGAAGCTGGTGGACATCGTCTCGGTGAGGTGGGGCACCACCGAGGGGCGCGGGCGGTGGAACAGGTTCTTGAGCAGCGCGTTGAGGATCCACCCGCCGACGATGGCGGACAGCACGAAGAGGCTGGTGCGGTAGCGGCGGGCCACCACGAGGAAGCCGCACACGGCCGCGGTGAGGAGCGCCAGGACGGGGAAGCCGCCCAGGGACGTCACGTCGCGCGCGGTCTCCGCGAGCCACCACGGGCCTCGGGGGAGCCCTGGGTCTTCGGGACGACGCAGGGAGCGCACGATGCGCTCGTCGATGTCCTGCGTGTCGCCTTCATGCACTTCATCCGACAGGACGACGAAGCCCAGGACGCACGCGACCACGAGCAGCAGCAGCCCCAGGGGCCGCGTCACCATCACGTCCCAACCCGACACCCACCGCCATGGCCCTCGTGACATGACCGTGACTTAGGACAGCGGGTGCGGGCTGGCCACGGGCTTTTCGCGGCGAGTGTCGGGCAGGCTCCAGGTGCTCAGGGGTTCTGGACGGACAGGCCCAGCGCTTCGGCACCGGCGGCCTTCGCGCCGTCGAGGGCGCTGATGAGCCGTGTGTAGGGGGCCTGCGCGTCCGGCTGGAAGAACAGGCCGCGCTGGCCCTTGGGACGGGCCTCCAGGAAGGCGCGCAGGCGTGGCACGAATTCGGCTTCGCTCACGGGCTCGCCTTCCAGGAGCAGCGAGCCGTCCGCGGTGAGGCGCACAAGGCCGGGGGCCAGCTCCTTCGACGTCGGGGGCTCCTCGGTCGGGGTGGCCTGCGCGGACGGGAGCTGGAGTTGGAACTCGCCGCGCATGAGCGGGGTCACGACCATGAAGATGATCAACAGCACGAGGACCACGTCCACGAGCGGCGTGACGTTGATGTCCGACTGGATACCGGACTGGGGCTTCACCACGACAGGGCGTCTTGCGTGCATCAGTTCTTCCTCATGGAGACACCCAGGGACACCTTCAGCGCACCCGCGTCCCGCGACTGTTGCAGCACACCGAGCACGTCGCCGCAGGTGAGCGTCGCATCGGCCTTGAGGAGCAGCTTGCGGTCGGGCCGGGTGCGCAGTTCCTCCTGGACGCGTTCCTGGAAGCGCGCGGCATCCGGGAAGGACTCGTTGCCGACGTACAGCGCCTTGTCGGCGGTGAGGGAGAAGACCAGGGGCTCGGGCTTCTCGCGCGGCTCGCCCTGGGCGGCGGTGGGCAGGGTGACGTCCTTGTCCTGCTGGGCCAGCGGGGTCACGACCATGAAGATGATCAGCAGCACCAGCACCACGTCGACCAAAGGGGTGACGTTGATGTCGGCCTTCACTCCGCCCCTGCCTCCCACGGCCATTCCCATGCACAACCTCCGCGCGAGCTACTGCGAGTCGGAAGCCATGGGACCACGGGGCCAGGATGCCGTTGGCCGTGGGCACCCGGTGGTTCGGTCATGATTCAGTCACGGGTGCGGGGCAGAGACGACGATGGGTCGTTCCTCAGACGTCCTGATAGGCGTAGGGCATGTCGGGAACATGGGGCCTTGCCAGGCCTGAGAGGTACACGTCGGCACCGGCCATGCGGCACGCATCGACGGTGTTGAGCACGAAGCCGGGACCTGAAGGGACGCCGTCGTCGAACCAGCGCAGCAACAACTCATGAGCGAAGGAGTCGAGCACCAGAAGGGCCGCCATCGGGTCCGCGAGCGCTCGTGACGGCTCCGGCCAGTCGAGAGCACGCAGCGCTTGATCCAATGGATCATCCGGCGCGGGGAAGCGCTGGTAGTCCTCCACCAGATCGGCCCAGTCCTGTTCGAGCAGCGCCACGGCGTAGGCACCAGGCAAGGTGACTTCGTAACGGACCTCAACGATGCCCGGTGTCCGCCAGTGCTGGCTGAAGTTCATGGTGCGCACGCTCAAGGCGTCCACCAACACCGGGCGGCCCTCCACGAGGTATCTGGCCGTATGGGGCGGAACGGGGAATCGGGGCCGCCACTCGTTCTGATAGGTCATGGTTCCTTCGGCAGGATACTGGAGCAGAAGAGAGAACGCTGAAGCGGGGCCGAGGTCATGCGGACGACCCAAAGTGGATCATTGCTGAGCAGCGCGGACCTGGATGCGTTCGAGCAGCGGTTCAGGCTCAAGCTTCCACTGCCGCTTCGTGAGTTCCTGCTGGCCACCAACGGAGGCCGGCCGGAGCGCGACCTCTTCAAGCTCCAGGGCCTGCCGGGGAATCCCATCGGCCGGCTCCACTTCTTCTTCGGGCTCAACGACCCCGTCGAGTCATGCAACCTCGACTGGAACCTGGTGGTCTTCCGGGATCGCCTTCCACCAAGTCTGCTCCCCATCGCGACGACAGAAGGCGCGGACAAGGTCTGCCTGTCCGTGACCGGCCCCACTGCGGGCCAGGTGTTCTACTGGGACGCGCATGCCCGGCCGGGCACGAACAGCGTCCACTTCCTGGCGGAGGACCTCGACACCTTCATCTCGGCGCTCCAGTCGGACGCGCTGTCACCCACCGTCCTGGAGTCCTGAGTCACGGTCTCGCGGCGTACGCCCCTGGACGCTCGGACTCCGGAGGCATTGTCACGGGAGCGTGGCCTGTTATCACCCGGTGACGTTCTCACCGGGAGGCACCCGCACATGGCCATCGCCACCATCAGCCCCACCACCGGCAAGACGCTGCGCACGTTCGACGTGCTCTCGTCCGAGGAACTGGAGCGCAAGCTGCAACGGGCCGCGGATACGTTCCGCTCCTACCGCGAGACGTCCTTCGCCGACCGTGCCCGCTGGATGCGCCGCGCCGCTGAAATCCTCGAAGTCGAAGCCGGCCGCTTCGGCCGCATGATGACGGAGGAGATGGGCAAGCCCCTGGAGGCCGCCAAGGCGGAGTCCATCAAGAGCGCCACCGCGTGCCGCTACTACGTCACCCGCGCGGAGAAGCTCCTTCGCGACACGCCCATCGACGTGGATGGCGACACCGCCTTCGTGCGCTATCAGCCCCTGGGCCCCGTTCTCGCCATCATGCCGTGGAACTTCCCCTTCTGGCAGGTCGTGCGCTTCGCCGCCCCCGCCCTCATGGCCGGCAACGTGGGCCTCCTCAAACACGCCAGCAACGTGCCCCAGTGCGCCATCGCACTCGAGGAGATCTTCCGCACCGCTGGCTTCCCTGAAGGCGCCTTCCAATCGCTGTTCATCGAGACGTCGGAGGTGAACCGCGTCATCGAAGACCCTCGCGTGAAGGCCGTCACCCTCACCGGCAGCGAGGGCGCTGGACGCGCTGTCGGCGCCGCCGCGGGCCGTGCCATCAAGAAGGTCGTCCTGGAGCTGGGCGGCAGCGACCCGTTCATCGTCATGCCCAGCGCGGACCTGGACAAGGCCGTGCACACCGCCGTGTCCGCGCGCCTCATCAACAACGGCCAGTCCTGCATCGCCGCCAAGCGCTTCATCGTCGCCGAACCCATCGCCCAGGAGTTCGAACGCCGCTTCGTCGAACGCATGAAGAGCATGGTGGTCGGTGACCCCATGGATCCGAAGACCGATGTCGGTCCGCTCGCCACGCCCGGCATCCTCGAAGGGCTGCACGCCCAGGTGCAGGAGAGCGTGAAGGCCGGCACCCGGCTGCTGCTCGGCGGCAAACCCCAGGGCGGTCCCGGCAACTTCTACCCGCCCACCGTCCTGGCGGATCCGCCGCCGAAGGCCCCCGCCTTCCATGACGAGCTCTTCGGCCCCGTGGCCACGCTGCTGCGCGCCCGCGACCTGGAGCACGCCATCGAGCTGGCCAACGCGACACCCTTCGGCCTGGGCGCCAGCGTGTGGACCCAGGACGCGAACGAACAGCGCCGGCTCATCGACGGCGTCGAGGCCGGCATGGTGTTCGTCAACGCGCTCGTCGCGTCCGATGCGCGCCTGCCCTTCGGCGGCGTGAAGCACTCCGGCCACGGCCGCGAGCTGGCCGACCTGGGCATCCGCGAGTTCGTCAACGCCAAGACCGTCCGCATCACCGGCGCGTCCGGCACCCCGCCACCGTCAAAGCACGCGGGCGAATAACCCCGCCCCGTCCGTCAGCGCGTGCGCACCCGGCCATCCACGGGCGCGCCGTGCACCTCTTCCAGCGCGGACGTCACGGCGTCCACCTCCGCGCCCAGCTGCTCCACGCTGTGGCGCAGGCCCGCGCCGGCCACGTCCGCGTCCGCCGCGTCCGCCGAGCGCACCCGCAGCACCTGGGCGTAGAGGTTCTCCAGGGTGTAGGCGAGCCGCGTGAACTCGGCCTCCAGCCGGTCCGCCGCCTTCGTCAGCTCCGCGCGCTGGCGCACCTGTTCATCCAGCACCTGCAACGCCGCGCGCAGCCGGTCGCGCACCACCACGTCCTCCTCCGCGGCCCAGCGCGTCTCCAACTTCTTGCGCTCGTCCGCCAGCCGCTGCACGTCCTCCGGCGGCGCCACCGTGCGCAGCTCTCGTTCGCGGCGGACGAGCTCGTGGCAGCTCTTGCGCAGGTCCTGCACGGTGCGCTCCGGCGAGCGCACCATCTCCTGCAACACGCCCTTCCCCGCACGCAGCTCCGCGAGCAGCTTCTCGCAGACGGCGTCCACGCGCGTCAGGCGCGGATCCACCGGCGCCTCCGGCACCTTCGCCTGGGGCAGCACCGGCGCGGGCGGTTCCTCCACGCGCGTCAGCAGGGGGTTGTTGCGCGCGCGCAGGTGCTTCGCGGCCCCCTTGAAGAAGCCGAGCGCCACGAACAGCAGCCACCAGTACTGATGCGGAAAACGCACCACCGTGGCCACGCACGCCAGCGCGACGACGAGCTGCCCCACGCCCACCACGGGGTTGCGCGAGGCCTCCTCCCGAGCCGCCTTTTCCGCACGCTTCGCATCGCGGTGCGCCTGCTGCTGAGCGATGTACGCGTCGCGTTTGGCATGCCGCTCCGCGCGGCGCAGGGCGTCCTTCGACTCGCGCTCCCACTGCTTCTCCCACCGCTGGCGCTCCCGCTCCGCGCCGCGCTCCCACTCCCGTTCCCAGCGGTCGCGCTCCTTCTCGGTGGGCAGGCGGCCCATCCGGCGCACCCACGCTTCCAGGGCCGCATCCTTGCGCGCGCGCCCCTCCTCGATGGCCGCTTCCAGCCGGCGCAGGCGCTCGGCCGCGTCGTGGGGGGGCGAGGAGGCAGGGGGCGCTTCGCGGTCTCGGGGCACGAGGTGACGCTAACAACTTCCCCCGGGGTTGGGGACTGTCGTGGGTAGCCCCATAAGCGCAGGTGTTGAGCCATTGGCGCGCGGCGGGCAGGCGGACACGGCCACGCGGTGGTCCCCTGTAAACGGATGCGGTACTGGGAGGACACGATGACCCTTCCCACCGCCGCGACCCGCCGCTTCCAGTGGTTCAGCATGGGCGTGCTCCTCTACACCCTGGGCGTCATCCTCTGGGGCGCGTTCGTGCGCGCCACCGGTTCCGGCGCGGGCTGCGGCGACCACTGGCCCGTCTGCAACGGCGAGGTGCTGCCGCGCGCCCCCACCCTCCAGACCCTCATCGAGTACACCCACCGTGTCACCAGCGGCCTGGCCACGGTGCTCGCCGTCGTCCTCTACGTCTGGGGCCGCCGCGAGTTCCCCAAGGGCCACCCGGGCCGCCGCGCGGCGTTCTGGGCGCTGGTGTTCATGCTCACCGAAGGCCTGGTGGGCGCGGGCATCGTGTTGCTCAAGTACGTGGCGCAGGACGCGCGCCTGGGCCGCGCGGTGTGGATGGGCGTGCACCTGACCAACACCTTCCTCCTGGTGGGCGCGCAGACGATGGTGGTGTGGGCCTCCAAGGGCCGCGCGCGCATGGTGCTCCAGGGCCAGGGCGTCGTGGGCGCGCTGCTGGGCGGGAGCATCGTCGGCATGCTGGTGCTGGGCGTCAGCGGCGCGGTGGCCGCGCTGGGCGACACGCTCTTCCCCGCCACCAGCCTCACGCACGGCTTCGAGCAGGACCTGTCGGAGACGGCGCACGTGCTCTTGCGCCTGCGCATGTTCCACCCGGCCATCGCGGTGGCCATGGGCGCGCTGCTGGTGTTCGGCGGCCGTCAGGTGGCGCGGCTTCGGCCCTCGCCGGACGTGCGGCGCGCGTCCACGTGGCTCACCGCCATGTACGTGGCGCAGCTGTGCGCGGGCATCATCAACCTGGTGCTGCTGGCGCCGGTGACGATGCAGCTGGTGCACCTGCTGCTCGCGGACTGCGTGTGGATGTGCGTGGTGCGGCTGTGCGCGGCGGGGCTCGCGGAGGACGCGCCGCGCCTGGAGCCCGCCGCCGAGCCCGCCTCCCGCGTGGAGCCGGTGTAGCGCTCAGCCGCGCAGCCCTCGGGGCACCAGCACCCGGGCCACCGCTTCGAAGAGGCCGCTGACCGCGAGCGCGAGCACCGCCGCGGGCACCGCGCCCTCCAGGATGAGCCCCACGTCGTCCAGGCGGATGCCGGTGAGGATGGGCTGGCCGTAGCCGCCCGCGCCCACCAGCGCGCCCAGCGTGGCGGTGCCCACGTTGATGACCGCCGCCGTCTGGATGCCCGCGAGGATGGACGCCGCCGCCATGGGCAGCTCGATGCGCCACAGCCTCGCGCCGGAGGGCAGGCCCAGCGCCTCCGCGGATTCGCGCACCTCCCACGGAATGCCCTGCAGCCCCGCCGCCGTGTTCCGCACGATGGGCAACAGGCTGTAGAGGAACAGCGCCGCGATGGCCGGCTTCGAGCCGATGCCCAGCAGCGGAATCATGAACACCAGCAGCGCCAGCGACGGCACCGTCTGGATGACGCTCGACAGGCCCAGCACGCCCTGCCCCAGGCGCGGACGGCGCGCGGCCACCACGCCCAGCGGGATGGCCAGCGCGATGGCCGCCATCAGCGACAGCCCCACGAGGAACAGGTGCTCGCGCGTGCGCTGCCAGATGCGCGCACCCCGCCCGTCCGTGTGCACCTCCGTCGTCAGGCCCAATGAAGCCTGGAGGAAGTCCGCCGCCACCTGGGCCTCCGGCACGTGCTCCAGCCGCGCGCGGGCGTTGAGCTGCACCATCTCCGCTTCCGTCAGCGAGCCCTCCAGCCGGCGCAGCGCCTGGACCACCCGAGGCGCTCGCGTCTCCAGGTCCGCGCGATAGAGGAGCACGGCGTCGTACGCGGGGAAGTGGTGTCGGTCGTCCTCCAGCACGCGCAGCCCGTAGGCGGAGATCTCCGCGTCCGTGGAGTACAGGTCCGTGAGCTGGATGGCTCCGCTCTCCATGCCCCGGTACGCCAGGTCGTGGTCCAGGCCGCGCACGTCGCGCTGGGGCAGGCCGTATGCGTCGCGCAGCGCGGGCCAGCCGTCGCCCCGCTGCATGAACTCGTTGCTGAAGCCCACGCGTAGGTCCGGGTGCGCCTTCAAATCGGAGATGCGTCGGATGCCCAGCCGCTCCGCCTCTGCTTCCTTCATGCCCAGCGCGTAGGTGTTGTTGAAGCCCAGCGACGCGCTCATCCGCAGGCCTTCGTCCGCGAGCGCCTTCCTCAGCGCATCGTCGTCCGGCAGCGCGCGCCCCACGAGCAACTCCTGCCTCAGCGTGCCGGTGTACTCGGGATAGACGTCCAGCTCGCCCCGGCGCAGCGCCTCCCACAACACCGTGGTGCCGCCCAGCTCGCGCCGGTGCGAGGCCCGCGCGCCCGCGTGCTCCGCCACCTGCGTCACCATCTCCCCGAGGATGACGGACTCGGTGAACTTCTTGGACCCCACGCGCACCTGGGGCCCGCCACCTTCAGTGCTCGTGCACGCGACGGTGAGCAACAGCAGCCACGCCAGCCACAGCGCGCGCATCATCCCGGCCTCTGCAGGGGCAGCGGGCGCTGCGCCTGGATGAAGCGCGTGACGAACGGATCCGTAGGACGCGACTCCAGGTCGCCCAGCGTGCCCTGCTGCACCACCTGGCCATCACGCATCAGCACGATGCCGTCTCCCAGGAAGGCCGCTTCCGCCAGGTCGTGCGTGACGAGCACCACCGTCTTGCCCAGTCGCTCGAAGATGCCGCGCAGGTCCGTCTGGAGGTCATGGCGCACCAGCGGATCCAACGCGCCCAGGGGTTCGTCCAGCAGCAGCACGTCCGGGTCCAGCATCAGCGCCCGCATCAACGCCACGCGCTGCCGCTGGCCTCCGGAGAGCTCGCCCGGGAAGCGCTCCAGCGCATCCTCCGGGAAGCGCGTCAGGTCCATCAATTGCGTCAGTCGCTCGCGGATCCGTGCCTCCGGCCAGCGCAGGTGCCGCGCCATCAACGTGACGTTCCTCGCGCCGGTGAGGTGCGGGAACAGGCCTCCGCCCTGGAGCGCGTAGCCCACGCGTTGGCGCACGGCGAGCAATGCGTCCGCGTCCTCCGGCAGGGGTTGTCCATCGAAGAGCACGCGGCCGGTGTCGGGCCGGAGCAGGCCGTTGAGCAGCCGCAGCAGCGTGGATTTCCCACAGCCGCTGGGGCCGATGAGCACCGTGGTGGCGCCATTGGGCAGACTCAAGTCCAGCGGGTGCAGGGCCTGCGCGGCACCGAAGCGCTTGGACACTCCTTCCAGGAGGAACACGAACGCCACGTCCCTTCAGCGCGGAGCGAACACGCCGTTGCAGGTGGTCGGAAAGGGGAAGAGCGCACCCGCCGGGAGGCTGCACGCCGCGAACAGGCCCCAGCCTTTGTAGTTCACGCCGCCGGTCCAGACCTGGACGTCGCCGCCACCCTCCTGCGCGGGCGCGGTGAAGCGGACGCAGCGCGTGGCCTGGCCCTCCACGTAGCAGTCGAGCACCTCCACCGGGCCGGCCCCCGGGAGCGCGTCGCGCAGCTCCTCCGCGCTCCGGTCGCGCCAGCGCTCCACCTGGCCCGCGCCCGGCGCCACCGGCCGGAAGATGCTCCAGGAGAAGGTGGACGCGTCACAGCGGATCCGCCCCGCGCGCGTCGTCGAGTCCGCGACCTCGCAGCCCTCCGGTACGAACAGCACCCGCCACGGAAACCGGGGTGGCATGACGAGCGCTGATGGCGACAGCGTGTCGCCCTCCGGATTGCCCCGCGTGGCCAGGTACGCGAACAACTCCAGACACCGGCCCAGCCCCGCGCGGACGTCGTCGCGCGCCACGCAGCCCAGCTGCCGCACGTGGCCCGCGGAGGGCGTCACCGCCGTGACGTAGCCGCCCACCGTGCAGGCGTTCTCACCGGAGCACCGTTCAAAGCGAAGGGACGGGTGCGGCTGTCCACCCAGTGGCAGCTCGCCTCGGGCTTCCGTGAGGCTCGAGCCGAGTCGCGCCTGGACGCGGGCACGGCCGGAGTCCACGGCCTGCGCCTCGCTCCGCCCGGGTTGTTCGTGCAGCCACACGGAGAGCGAGCCGCAGCGGTACGTGCGCGACGTGGCGCTGTCCGGGATGGGGACACAGCCTTCGAAGAGGGCGCGCGCGTCTTCGACGAAGGGGCCCGCGGGCGTCACGCCCTCGGAGGGGACCGCGGGGGCCACTGGCGCGGACGCAAGGCACGCGCTCAGCAGTCCCCCGAGTGTCACTCCCATCGCCGCGAGTGCCGTGCGCATCCGCAGGGGATAGGCGCCGGACCCGGCCGAGTCAACCGGCCCGTCGGCCCGACGCCCACCGCGCTACACACGCGGGCCCTACTTCTTCATCTGCTTCTCGAGCTCCTTCGCCTTCGTCTCGTTGCGGGCGACGACGCTCTCGGTGTCGCTCAGGAGCGCCAGGAAGCTGGCGTCGTTCTTGTACTCCTTGCGGCCCTCCTTGAGGACGTCCATGCCCTTCTTCTGGTCCTCCGCGATGCGCGACAGGAAGGCCTTGTCGAACTCGGGGCCCTCCTTCGCCTGGAGCTTGGTGATCTCCTCGTTCGACTCGTCGATGGCCTTGCCCAGCTTCTCGCCGGTGCCCTTCATCTTCTCCTGGTAGCCCTGCTGGACGCCGGAGCCGCCCGTGCCCGTCTGGTCCTCGGAGGTGACGTTGCTGTCGCTGAGGGCACTGACCTGCATCTTCTTCTGCTCGGCCCAGGTGCGCAGCTGGCTCTGGCTGTTCTCGTGGTCCTCGCGCAGCTTGGTGGCGAACTCCTTCACCTGCGGATCCGTCGCTTGCTGCTCCGCGAGCCGCGCCAGTTTGATCTGGCGGTTGTTGAAGACGGCCAGCTTGCCCACGTACTGCACGCGCTTCGCGGCCGCCTCACCCACGGCCTTGCCCTGCTTCGTCTCGTGCTTTTGCTGCTTGGTCTCCTCGTCGTTGGCGTGGGCCGAGAAGCCCATCAGCCCCGTCACGACCGCCGCTGTCACCGCCCGCGCCTTCCAATTCGTCTTGCTCATGGGCCCTGCCTCCCCCGCCTTCGCGGATGAACGTTTGACGGGGGCAAGGTGTGGACGCGGAAGCCGGGTGCCAGGGCCGCCTGGCTGAACGCCCTCCCCCCGGGTACGAGACCCGAGGGATGAAACCGCCTCACTCCACGGGCAACAGGCCGCGCACCACCGCGCCGCGCCCCAGCGCCGTGGCCTGGGCCCAACCGCGCAGGAGCGCCAGCACCTCCGAGGAGAAGGTGGGCGTGTCGAGCAGCGTGACGGTGGTGGCCATCCCGCCCGTCTGGGCCTGCTCGAAGCGCGCGGTGAGCCAGCAGGCCCCGGCGCCCACGAGCTCGGGCACTGTGCGCGACACCTCCAGCTCCAGCAGCGAGGACGGGGACAGCCACCCTTCCGCCCAGCGCAGCCGCCGCTCCAGCAGCGCGCTCAGGGATTCGCTCGCGGCCGTGGCCTGCGGCGGCAGGGGCTCGCCGTCGCCGGAGGGCAGGTACACCTCGCGCAGGAAGGGCGGCTCGCGGGTCAGCGCGTGCGCCGTCGCGCGCAGCCACAGGCGGCAGTCGCGCAGCACGTCCGCCGTGGCCGCGTCGAACGAGGGCAGCGGGTGGCGTGTCGGTGAGCGGCGGCTGCCCTTTCGGTCCGCCTCCACCTCCACGAAGGGAGACACGCGCGCGCAACCCTCCACCGTGCCGTCCACATCCAGCCCCAGCCGCTCCAACCGCGAGCCCCGGCCCAGGCCGCGCCACAGGTCCACGAAGGCCGCCGCCAGCGGCGCCGCGTTCGCGACCGAGTACGGCCGCCACTCCACGCGCTGACACACCACGCGCGCCGACGGCACCCGCGCCCCAGGAGGCCCCAGCCCCAGCGTCAGGTCCTCGCCGCCCACCGCCACGCGAGAGGCCAGCACGTGCCGCACGGGGCCTTCCAGCAGCCACACCTGCAGGGCGCCTCGCGGCACCGCGCCCTCCACGTAGCGCGCGCCCAGCAGCCACAGCTCGCCCTGGATGAGCACGTCCTCGCCCCGGGGCGCGTGCAGGTTCGGCCTCGAGTCCTGACAGCCCAGCACCCAGGCCCCGCGGCCCTCCTGGACCCAGCGCACCCGAAGACCCTCAGGCAACGCCTCCAACGCGCGCCGCGTGGCCTCCGCCTCGCTCATTCCCTCCGCCATTGGGCCCCTCTAACCAAACAGCGCTACGGTATTCTTACGTAATAGCTGTGATTCACCGCCCGTGTCAGCACGTTTTTCGTGGTTTCCCGAGTGGGTGACAGGAAACCCGGTAGGTCTGGGTGGGGTACGGC
>NZ_RAWQ01000299.1:0-8798 GCF_003668965.1 Corallococcus sp. AB030 | reverse complement strand
GGGCAGCGGGAGGGCGCCTACGGGGGTGGGCGCTCTCCCGCATTTTTTCGTGCTCAGTGCGCGTCCGCCCAGCTCTTCCCCGCGCCCACGTCCACCTTGAGCGGCACCTTCAGCTCGGCGACGGAGGCCATGCTCTTCACGGCCAGCGCCTTCACGGCCTCCACCTCCGCGTCCGGCGCCTCGAAGAGCAGTTCGTCGTGCACCTGGAGGAGCACGCGCGTCTTCAGCTTCTGCTCCCGGAGCGCGGCGTCCACGGCCAGCATGGCCTTCTTCATCAGGTCCGCGGCGGTGCCCTGGATGGGCATGTTGATGGCGGCGCGCTCGGCGGCCTGGGCCACCGCCCGGTTCTTGGAGAGCAGGTCCCCCATCAGGCGGCGGCGGCCGTAGAGCGTCTCCACGTAGCCCACCTTGCGCGCCTTCTCCACGGTGTCCTCCAGGTACTGGCGGATGCCCGCGTACCGGGTGAAGTACCGCTCGATGACGTCGCGCGCGTTCTCCTGGGAGATGCCCAGGCGCGTGGACAGGCCGTGCGCGGACAGGCCGTAGGCGATGCCGAAGTTCACCATCTTCGCAACGCGGCGCTGCTCGCGGTCCACGTCCTTGGGGGCCACGCCGAAGACTTCCGCCGCCGTGCGGCTGTGGATGTCCTCGTCATTGCGGAAGGCGTCGATGAGGACCGGGTCCTCCGCGATATGCGCCAGCAGCCGCAGCTCAATCTGCGAGTAGTCCGCGCTCACCAGCTGGTGCCCGGCGTCCGCCACGAAGGCGCGGCGGATTTCACGCCCCAGCTCCGTGCGGACGGGGATGTTCTGCAGGTTCGGGTCGGACGAGGACAGCCGGCCGGTGGCGGTGGCTGCCTGGTGGTACGTGGTGTGGATGCGCCCGTCCTTCGCCACCAGCGTGGGCAGCGTGTCCAGGTAGGTGCTCTTGAGCTTGGACAGGCCCCGGTACTCGATGAGCGCGCGCGCGAGCACGCTGTTGTGCTCCTCGGCCAGCTTCTCCAGCACCTCCTGGTCCGTGGACGGGCCCGTCTTGCCGCGCTTGAGGATGGGCAGCTTCTGCTCCTCGTAGAGCACCTGCGCCAGCTGCGGATTGGAGCCCAGGTTGAAGACGTGGCCCGCGGCCTGGTGGCACTCGGCCTCCTTCGTCTTCACCTCCACGTCCACGCGTTCGGACGTGAGGCCCAGCTCCACCACGTCCAGCTTCACGCCCTCGCGCTCCATCCGCGCGAGCACGGGCAACAGCGGCAGCTCCAGCGTGCGAGCCAGCTCCGAGAGTCCGCCCAGCTCCAGCTCCTTCCACAGCTCCGGAGCCATCCTGCGCGCCGCGTCCGCGCGCACCGCGTACGCCGCGGCCACCTCTTCCGGCCCGTGGTCCGCCAGCGGCCGCCCCTTCTTGCCCTCCACCGACGCGGGCAGCGCGGGCAGCTCCGAACGCAGCCGTTCGCGCGCCAGGTCCGCCAGCGCGTGCTCCCGGCGCGACGGGTTGAGCAGGTAGCTCAAGAGCTCCACGTCGTCCTGGGCGCCCTCCAGCGTCAGCCCTTCATGGGCCAGCACCAGCGTGAGCGCCTTGAGGTCGTGGCCGCCCTTCTTCACCGCCGCGTCCGAAATCACGTCCTTCATCACCGCGGTGAAGGCCGCCACCGGCACCTGCGTGGCGCCCAGCTGCTGGTGCCGCAGCGGCACGTACCGCGTGGAGCCATCCGGCAGCGCCACGCCCATGCCCACCAGCGGCGCCGCGAAGGGCATGCCCTCGTAGGCGGGCACCAGGGTGAGAGACCCGGCCGCCTTCGCCGCTTCCGCCAGCGCCTTCAGCTCCGCCTCGGTGGTGACCAGCGTGGTGGTGGTGGCGAGCGGCGCCACGTCCGGCCGCGCCGGGGCCTCCTCCGCGGGCAGGTCGCGCAGGAGCGCGAAGAACTCCAGCTCCGTGAACAGGTCCCGCGCGCGCGTGGCGTCCGGCGCGCGGCGGACCAGGTCCTCCAGCTTCACGCCCAGGGGCAGCCCGGTGTTGAAGGTGACGAGCTGCTTGGCGCGCGCCAGGCTCTCGCGGTGGGACTCCAGCGCCGCGCGGATCTTCGGCTTCTTCACTTCCTCCACGCGCGCGAGCAGCGTCTCCACGTCGCCGAACTGGTGGAGCAACTCCACCGCCGTCTTGTCGCCCACGCCGGGTACCTTGGCGACGTTGTCCACCGCGTCGCCCACCAGGGCCAGGAAGTCGCGCACCTGCTTGGGCAGGATGCCCATCTTCTCCTGCACGTCCGCGATGCCGATGCGCTTGTTCTTCGCGGGGTCGAAGAGGGTGATGTCCTCGTCGACAATCTGCATGAAGTCCTTGTCGCTGGTGACGACCAGGACCTGGAAGCCCTCCGCCTTCGCTTGCAGCGCCAGCGTGCCGATGACGTCGTCCGCCTCCCAGCCCTCCGCGTCCAGCGAGGCCAGGTTCAGCACGTCCCCCACCTTGCGGATGAGCGGGAACTGGGGCGTCAGGTCCTCCGGCGCCGCCTTGCGGTTCGCCTTGTACGTGGGGTCGATCTTCTGACGCTCCACGCGGCCGGACTTGTCGAACGCGAGCGCCACGTGCGTGGGCTTCAGCTCCTGCAGGGCCTTGAGCACCATGCGGGTGAAGCCCAGCACCGCGTTCGTGGGCACCCCCTTGCTCGTCGTGAGCGGGGGGATGGCGTGGTAGGCGCGGAAGATGAAGCCAGACGCGTCGAAGAGCGCCAGGCGGCGCTCGGAGCGCGGGGGGCTGGTGTCGGCCATCCCCCGTCCCTAGCGCGCCTACCGCTGTCTGTCCACGAAGCCCCGCACCGGAGCGCCGCTCAGCGGCACTTCATCTCGGCCTTCTTCGCGGCCATCTGCTCGGCGATGCCGTCACCCGGCACGGCGTAGTCCTCCACCGCCTGGAAGTCCGAGCAGCTGCCTACGCTGTTCAACGCGTTCTGCGCCTGCGTGGAGCAGAACGCCACCACGCGGTTCAGGTTCGTGTTGCCCTTGTAGAAGTCGAAGCCCATCTTCCAGATGCGGCAGCCGCGGCGGCGGTCCTCGCGGTCGGCGAAGTGCTTGCCACGCAGGTAGGCGGAGGCCGCCAGGTCCTGGAACATGTTCTTCCGGTAGAAGGACAGGTGCGACTCCGCCAGCTCCGCCATGATGCGCTTGTCCGTCGCCAGCGCGTCCTTGAACGGCGCCACCGCGCGCTCGGGGTCTTCGTTGGTGATGTTGCTCCCGCCCGTCTTGAAGAGCTGATCCACGTTGGACACGTCGCGAATGAGGTCGTCCGCGAGCTGGTGGTACTGCGCCTGGTCTTCCTTCGAGCGCAGCTTCTGCAGCGTCGCCATGGCCTCGCTGCCACGGCCGGCCCAGTAGTCCATCATCGCCGCCTGGATGAGCTTCGGGGCGTAGCGCTTGGCGAACATGGCGCGCACCTCGCTGGCCTGATCCACGCCCAGACCGTCCTCCTGGAGGATGTCGGACACGGGGCACGTCCACGGCTGCGCGTTCCGGTCCACGCGCTGGCGGGCCACCAGGAACTTCACGAACATGGTGTCCTTGGGGCGCCACTCGTTCTTGCGCAGACCGCCCTCCAGGCGGAGCGTCTGACCGATGGGCGGCTCCATGTCCTCCTTGCTCTGCTTCTGGCACCACACTTCCATGTACTGCTGGCAGCGCTGGACCGCGGGCCCCCACTGCGAGTTGTTCAGGTAGCGATTGCAGTCGAACTTCGCGCGATCCACGAACTGCTCGGCCGTCTCCTTCGCCTTGGAGCGGGCGCGGCGGAAGTACTCGCTCTCCTTCGGAATCTTGCGGAGGTACTCCAGGGCGTCCTTCTCGCGGTTGAGCTCGATGGACTTCTTCGCGGCCTCGAAGTTGTCGAAGGCCTCCTTCTCCAGCTTGATGCGCCGCACGAGGGTGTTCGCCTCGGCGTTGATGGGGTCCATGTCCAGCGCCTGCTCGCACGCCTTCTCGGCGCGGCCCCAGTCCGGAGCCCCCGTCTCGTTGGAGGCGTAGGAACGGCACTCGCTGAGGAACTCCTGCACCTGCTGCGCGGGATCCAGCGGCGCGGCGGGCCCCGTCGGCTGCGTCTTCTGCGGCGCCCCGACGGAGGACTTCACCACCGCCGCCACCGCGAGCAGCGCCACCACGCCGCCCGCGATCACCATCAGCTTGCGCTTATTGTCCGACTCGGGCGACGCCCGGCCGCCACGACGTGCCGGCGCCGCGCCCGTGCCAGGACGGCGCGCGGGCGTCTCGGCGGACTCGTAGGTCATCTCCACCACGCCGAACTGGAGGACGTCCCCGGGCTGCAGGTCGACGAACTCCTCGCCCAGCAACTCGCCGTTGAGCAGGGTGCCGTTCGCGCTGCCCAGGTCGCGCGCGAGCACGCCCGTGCCCTCGCGCTTCACCTCCGCGTGCTTCCGGCTCACGGAGTCGTCATCCAGGACGACCACCGCCGGAGGCGCCCGGCCCACCAGCAACGTGCCGTTGATGGGATAGGACTTGCCCGCCCATGGCCCCGTCATGCCCTTGAGCACCGGACCCGAACCCGCGCCCGCCGCCGCTGCACCCGCACCCGCGGGCGTGGAGCGAGCGGGCCGCTTCGCCAGCGCGCCTTCGGGCTTCGCGGCCCCGTTCTGCGTGGCCTTGGCGCGGATGCTGGGCATGGCGCGCGTGCCCTTCACGGGCGCGTCCGAGAGCGTCGCCGGATCGCCGGGCGGAGGTGTGGCCGCGCGGCGCCCGCTGGTGCTCCGGGCATTGCCCTTGAGCTTCATCTCGTAGTCGCCCAGCAGCACCTGCGAGGCCGGCGTCAGCGCCGTGGGCCCCTCGATGCGCTCGCCGTCCACGAAGGTGCCGTTCTGGCTGCCTCCGTCCTCGACGTAGACGGTGCCGCCCTCCACGTAGACGCGCGCGTGCTGCCGCGACACGCCGCCTTCCGTGAGGACCAGGTCATTGCCTTGCTGGCGGCCAATCTTCAGCTCGCCCGCGACTTCGTGCTCGTGCTCAGTGCCGTCAGGGTGACGGACGACCAGGGTAGGCATGGGCGCGTCAGTCCTCGCGGAAGATACTCATGTTCACGGGGATGCCCTTGCGCTGGAGCTCGTCGTAGAACTTCGGGACGAAGCCTGACGCCACGTAGCGTCCGCGCACCTTGTGGTCCTCGGTGAAGCCGTCCTGCTTGTAATAGAAGATGTCCTGCAGGGTCACGATGTCGACCTCCATGCCGGACACCTCGGTGATGAAGCAGATCTTCCGAGAACCGTCGGAGAAGCGCGTCTGCTGCACGATGAGGTGCACGGCGCTGGCGATCTGCTCGCGGATGGCCTTCACCGGCAGCTCCATGCCGGACATGAGCACCATCGTCTCCAGCCGGGCAATCGCGTCACGCGGCGTGTTCGCGTGCAGCGTGGTGAGCGAACCGTCGTGGCCGGTGTTCATGGCCTGGAGCATGTCCAGCGTCTCGCCGGAGCGGCACTCGCCCACGACGATGCGGTCCGGACGCATGCGCAGGCAGTTCTTCACCAGCTCGCGGATGGTGATGGCGCCCTTGCCTTCCAGGTTGGGCGGGCGGCTCTCCAGCTGCACCCAGTGGTCCTGCGGCAGCTGAAGCTCCGCCGCGTCCTCCACCGTGATGATGCGCTCACCCTCCGGGATGAACGAGCTGATGATGTTCAGCGTCGTCGTCTTCCCGGAGCCCGTGCCGCCGGAGATGACGATGTTGCGCCGGGCCGTCACGCACATCTCCAGGAACTCGGCCATCTGCGCGGTGACGGTCTTGTATTTGATGAGGTCCTGGATCTTCAGCGCATCCTTCTTGAACTTGCGGATGGTGATGCAGGGGCCCTTGAGCGCCAGCGGCGGGATGATGGCGTTCACGCGGCTGCCGTCCTTGAGGCGCGCGTCCACCAGCGGGCTGGATTCGTCGATGCGGCGGCCAATGGGCGCCACGATGCGCTCGATGACGCCGAGCACCGCCTGGTTGGAGGAGAACGTCTTCTCCGACAGGGTCAGCTTGCCCTTGCGCTCGATGTAGATCTGGTTGGCGTGGTTCACCATGATCTCGCTGATCTCTTCCGACGCGAGGAACGCTTCCAGGGGCCCCAGGCCCAGCGCCTCGTTGATGACGTCGGTGAGCAGCTCCTCCCGGTCCACGTCCCCGGGAAGCTCCTGGTCCGCCTCCATCTGGTCGATGATGTCCCGGATGGCCTTCTCGGTGCGGCGCCAGAGCTCCTCGTCCCCGAGCCGGTCCATGTCCATGCGGCGCAGGTCCAGGTACTCGATGAGCCGGTCGTGGATCTCCTTCTGGAGCCGCGAGTAGCGCTCCAGCCGGGGGTCCACCTTGCGCTTGTTCTTCGCCATGGCCGCGGCCATGGACGCGGGCATGCGGCTGGGAGCCGCGGGGGCGGGCGCGGGCGCCTCCTCCTCCTCGTAGGGCTCCTCCTCTTCGTAGGCCTCTTCCTCGTCGTAGGCCTCTTCGCCCTGCTCCTCGTCGTAGCCCTCGTCAGAGGGCTCGTCGGCAAGCGCCTCGACGTTGAGGATGTAGTCGCCGATGGAGACCTGGTCGGTGGGCTTCAGCACCATCGGCCCGGCGATCTTCTTGCCGTTCACGAAGGTGCCGTTCGTGGACTTCATGTCCACGATGATGAAGCGGCCGTCCTTTTCGACGATGCGGGAGTGGGTCTTGGAGACGTTCCCCTTGGCGAGCACGATGTCGTTGCCAGCAATCCGGCCGATCGTGATCTCGTTCTTGGGGTACTCCCGCTGCTCCGAACCGCCGCCCTTCTCCGTCAGCGTGATGAGAAACATGGGCCGGGATGCTACCAAGCCCTCCTACGACCTCAAAGACTCCTGCGACGCTCGCCCGCCTGCTGCCCGGAAACGGACGGGCCGGCACCCTCCCCCTCTGAAGCAGGGATGGGGCCGGCCCGGATCCAACGTGAGGGCGCTTTTGAGGGCCGTCAGTCGAAGATGTTGAAGTTCACCTCGGAGCGGGCCTGCTTGTAGCGGGTCTTCACGTCCTCGATGATGCTGCGGACCTTGTCCGAGTCCGGGTTCACGATGCGCGGGGTGACGAAGATCACCAGCTCGCGCTTGGTGGTGTCGAACGCGCGGTTCTTGAACAGCTCGCCCACGATGGGGATGTGACCCAGGCCGGGCAGCTTCGCGACGGCCTTCTGCTCGTCGTGGCTGAACACGCCGGACAGCACGATGGTCTCACCGTGGCGCACCGTGACGTTCGTCTTGACCTTGCGGGTGCGGAAGCCGGGGATGGCGGACGAACCACCGAAGGACACGGACACGGAGGTGTCGATTTCAGAGGCCTCCGCCTCCACTTCCGTCTGGATGTTGCCGTTGCGGTCCGCGGTGGGGCGGATGTTCAGGATGACGCCGTAGGGCTTGTACTCCACCGTGAACTGCGTGTTGGTGATGAGGGGGATGGGCACCTCGCCGCCAGCGAGGAACTCCGCCTTCTCACCGCTGGCGCACACCAGCTTGGGCTGCGCCAGCAGGCGGCCGTAACCGTCGTTGGCCTGGAAGCCGATGCTCAGGTCGGAACCGCCCGTCGCGCTCATGATCAGGCCGGAGACGGCGTCGCCAGAGGGGATGAGCGCCTTGTTCAGCGTCGCGGCGGCGGTCAGCGTGCCGGTGATGTCCGTGGGGTACTTGATGCCGTAGCGGTCGCGGCTGTTGCGGCGGATTTCGACGAACTGGACCTCGGAGAGGATCATCCGCTTGATGCCGACGACGAGCAGGTTCTCCACCTTCTCACCGATGGCCTTGGTGATGAGCTCCGCCTTCTGGAGGTCCTGCTGGCTCTCCACGGAGCCCTCCAGGAAGATGGTCGCGCCCACCACGTTGGCCTGCACGTTCTTCAGGCCCGCCTTCTGGAAGGCCGCGTTCAGGTTCTGCGCGACCAGCTTCTTGGCGTTGGGGGCGATCTTCACGAACGACTTCACGTTCGGGTACAGGCTCACCACCTGCTCGATGCGGTCCGCGTCCTGCGTGGTGTAGGCCTGACCGTCCAGGTAGATGCGGTCACCCACCATGCGCACGGACACGCCTTCGATTTCACCCAGCAGGCGCTTGATTTCGGAGATGACCTCGTTGGGGTCCTGCTTGCGGACCGTCACCAGGTAGCTGATGCGCTGACCCGAGGACTTCCAGACGAGCAGCGTCGTCTTGCCTTCGGCGTTACCGGTGACGAGCAGCTGACCGGTGCCGAGCGTCTTCACCTCGGCGATGGACGGATCACCCAGCGCGACGCGGCTGAGTCCGGGAATGGTGAGCACCTTCTGGGTACCCACACCCAGGCTGACGGAGCTTCCCTCCTGGGCCAGGGCGGGGGCACTGGCCACCAGGGTGACGAGGGCGCCGAGCGCCAGGGCTTGCGTGAAGCGAGTGGACATCGTGTGAATCCCCTTCTTGCGTGCGCGCGCCCGGCCTGACGGCGCGCTATCCCAGATGTTGTTGCTGCCACCACATGGCCCAGAAAGTCCCGACCGCGATGGAGACGCCGTAGGGGATGTGTCGCACGGGAGCGGTCGAGGTTTCCTCGCGCATCCATTTCATCCGCACCGCCCAGCGACGGGCCACCGCCGCCAGCGTGTCCCAGACGGCCCCCTGCCACAGCAGCGTGACGATGGCCTGCAGCGCGCCCGTAAGCGAGATGAAGGCCGCCGCGGCGAGCACCGTGGGAAAGCCCAGCACGCAGCCCACGCCCGCCATCAGCTTGACGTCACCCCACCCCATGCGCCCGCGCAGCGCACCCGGCACCAGCAGCAGCGCGAGTCCCGCGCCCGCCAGTAG
>NZ_RAWQ01000298.1:0-9085 GCF_003668965.1 Corallococcus sp. AB030 | reverse complement strand
CGGGGGGAGAGGGCGGCATGGGGCAGGAGGCTATCAAACAGCCAGGTCCCATGTTGGGGCACGTCCAGGGCCGCCCCTCTACCCACGTCGTGAAGGCACTCCGCTCGGTACCGCGCTTGATTCCAGTCCTGGAGCCCCAGCTCACCAGCCCGTTGCTGATTGACGGCGCCGACGTTCCGGGTCCACTGAGGGTGTGGCATCACCCTCGCCGAGGGCTCCAGCAACCAGGCTTCGCGTCAGTGGTAGTAGGGCGAGAGCGCGCTGGAGACGCGCGCCAGCAGATCCTCGGACTGCAACCGCTCCTCCCCCGTGAGCGACGGGAGCTGCGCGGTGAGCGTGTCGCGGGCCTCGCGCAGCGCCGAGTACGCGGGCAGTGTCTGGAATTGCTTCAGGATGTCCACCATGGCGCGGCGGGCCGCGTAGCCGCGCACGCCGTCCACGTTGAGCAGGATGCCGCGCACGTCCGCCATCACCGGCGCCGTGAACTGCGGCGTGGTGGGCGCATTCGCGGTGAAGATGCCGCCGCGCGACGACACCGGGTCCAGGTAGAGGCGCGTGAGGACGCGGCGGGCGAGCTCATCCGCGCGGGAGGCGTAGACCGCGGGCGCGCCCGGAGGCACGACGAGCGGCGGCCGCACCTGGGCCAGGATGTCCTGGTACGCCCGCACCTGCTCCGTCCCGGCCCGCACGAAGCCCAGGACCTGGTTGGTGCGGGTGCTGAGGGTGAGGTTGAGCCGGTTGGTGACCGAGGCCGTGGTGAGGAAGCTCTGCGCGTAGACGTTGAAGTCCGCCAGCGTGAAGCTGAACGTGTCATTCGTGCGGTCGTACATGGCACAGCGCGGGTCGGTGAACCGGTCTTGATCCGTGCAGAACTCCCAGGTGGGCAGCTGGGTGTCCAGCCCATAGAGGTAGCGCACCGCCTGCACGTCGTAGGGGCCCGGCGCGCTGTCCAGGACGGAGTCCTCGTTCGCGACGTAGTCCATCACGGAGCTGCTGCGCAGGCCCGTGGGCGTGCCGTCGTAAGCGAGCGATCCGGCGAAGTTGTGGCGCAGGCCCAGCGTGTGGCCAATCTCATGCAACACCACGTGCGTGAGGTAGGCCTCCACCTTCTGCTTCTTCGTCTGCGGAGTGACCGCCGTCAGCGACGACGCGAGGCCAGCCTCCGGGTCGCCGAAGCGCTCGAGGACGTTCAGGTCGCACAGCTGCTCCGCCTTCATCCCGGACCAGGACATGCTCACGGGCGAGAGCGTCCGCGCCCGTGCGGCGGCGAACGCACCGGGGTCGCTCTCGAAGGTCTCGTCCCCGAGCACCAGCCACATGGCCGGCAGGTAGACGCTGGCGCCGCGCAGCTCGCTGGTGTTGGGGTTGATGCGGAAGTTCGCGAAGGCGTAGGGCACGCCCTCGTCCGGGTCGAAGATGAGGACGTTCTTGTCGTCATCCGCGAAGTCGAGCCCCGCGCCGCCCACCGTGGCCTCCAGGACCTTGAAGCCGAACGCCTGGTTCCAACCCTCCACGCCGCGCTTGATGGCGCCCACCAGGTCATAGTCCTGGAAGCGCGGGTCGGCCTGGATCGAGAGCACGGAGGGGGTGATGAACCAGGAGATGGGCTTCATCCCGGGGTGGATGTTCCACTTCATCGCCGGGATGTCCTGCCAGCCACCGGCGTTGGTGATGAAGCTCGGCGCTCCCGCGAAGTAGAGCGTCTGCTCGGGCATGGCCGTGGGCGTGTAGCCGGGCCCCTCCTTGTAGCGGCGCAGGGCGAGGCCGAGCGTGCCGGAGGCGCGGTAGCCATTGGGCTCCAGGTAGTCCGCGGCGAACGGATCGGACACCTCCGAGTAGCCCGTGAAGACCTGCTCGAAGGCGATGCCGTCGGTGATGGGGTGGAAGCGCTGCGCGAAGCTCAGCTCCGTCTGGAATCGCGTGGAGACGGACAACGAGTCCCCCATCACGCCGAAGCGGTTGAGCCCCGCCGACGGGTCGATGAGCACGTACTGGTCGGCGTTGCGCAGACGGTTGAAGGGGCCGTAGTCGGTGACGACGGGGTAGGCCTCCACCAGCACCTGTGGGTCGAACACGTCGCTGAGCTTCTTGCGGTCGTCCACATCCACCACGAAGAGCCGGCCGTTCTGCTCCTGTAAGGAGACCACCCGCGTGCCCAGGGACCTGCCAGCGCCGAAGAGCACCCCTCCCGGATGGAGCTGCTTGAGGAACGCGGACAGGAACCACTTCTGCTTCAGCTCGCTGCGCTTGATGGCCAGGTAGAAGTGGGTGCCCGCGTCCTCCACGATTCCGGACAGGCGCTGTTCCACCTGTTGGCGCTGCTCCGTGCTCGTGGCCCGGGGCACCGCCACGAAGGCGTCCTCCAGGCTGACGGCCAGCGAGGCTTCGGGGGCTTCCGTCTCAGTCGCGGGCCCGCCGGTGTCACAGCCGCCGCTCGTCAACATCACCACCAGCGACGCGGCGCCCAGCCAGCGGCGCCGCGAAGACCACGTCCGTCCAAGCATCGAATCACTCCACGGGGTTGGGGCGGCATCGCGCCGCCCGTTGCACCGGAGGAACGACATTTCGGAGGGGGGCATACCGGAAGGGCGCCAGGCTTCGGAAGAAACCCTCCACTGCGCAAGGACTTTCAACCCGGACGATATGCCGGCCCGGTTCTCGCTCGCATACCGCGGTTGCGCTTTCAGCTGGCCGGACCTGCCGGATCGGGGTGCGCAATGGATTCCCTCCATCCGCATCTGCGAGAGTCACCAACGTACGCCATGAGGCACACGCTCTATCGACCCATGCCACCGCCCCCGTCCCACACCGTTCCCCATGGGGTGCCTTTAACCCTCCTGGAGGGGTAGCCGACCTCGTGGGCATCTCGATGGTCCCGTACCTCACTGACCTCTGCGCGCCCGGCGCGCGTTGTGCTTCACGCACGCTCAATCGAGGCCTGCCCGAAAGAAATCGATAAATCTCCATGCCCCCATCTCGTCCTGACGTCACGATGATCAACGACCGCTACTGAGTCTCGGCAGCGTTGACCTAACGTTAGGCGTCGGAGTCGACCTTTCCTCCGAAGGGAGTGACACTCAGCATGCTTGAGTGTCGCCAGGGGACAGTTGCATGGCCAAAGCTGACCTATTGAGCATCGTAGAAGCCGCCTATCGCGTGGATCTGGGGGACGCCACGTGGGTGGAGGGACTTGCGGAGGCGGTGCTCCCACACCTCGACGACGGTTTCGGAGTGGCCGCTTTCGAGTACTACCGCCCTGGCAATGGACCGCCGGAGGTGGTGCAGCGGTACCACTTGGGAATTCCGGACAGGCTCGCCGAGATCTACCCAACCATCTTCCAGACCATGGATCCCGAAATTCGCCAACGGCCCTTCCGCATGGGGCCATGCATCACCGGCAGCCAGATGATGGGAATGCGGCGGGGATTCCTGGAGGAACCGCACATGAAGCGGTTCGCCCAGAAATTCGGAATGTACGACTCCTTCTGGATCACTGCCGCTGAGCCGTCCGGACGGGGCCTTGGATTTCATGCGGGCCGGACGCGGCTCACGCGAGCGACAACGGCTCAGGTGCAACAATGGGGGCGAATCGCAGCTCACCTCTCCACCGCAGTTCGCTTGCGGCACGCGCTGAAGGGGCTCCCGTCGGGACGGGCCGGCGCGGAGCCCGAAGCTGTCTTCGACCCCAGCGGCAAGCTCCATGACGCGACAGGGGCGGCACGAAGTGAGCATGCTCGCGACCTTCTGAAGCATGCAGTTCTGATGCTTGAGAAGTCGAGAGGACCCCTCCGGACAAAGGATCCGGAAAAATCCCTGGCCATCAGGAAGGCGCTCATTGCCGGGCGTTGGTCGCTGGTTGACCAGATCGAACAAGACGGCCAGCGCTACATCGTCGCTCGCGAGAATGAGCCTACCGCTCCTGGCCCAGCGCTGTTGACCAAGCGTGAGAAGGAGATCGTCGGGTACGCCCAGCTTGGGCACCATGACAAGCTGATTGCCTATGAACTGGGGATTGCTCCCTCGACGGTGCGCGTGCTGTTAGGGCGGGCGAAGGAGAAGCTGGGTGTTCGCAGCCGGAAGGAGTTGCTGGAAGTCTGCCGTGGCACTGTTCGTGCCAAAGCCGATTGAGGCAATGACGCTATCTGGCCGCGTGCAAGCCCCAACGCCTCCTGAAGTCTCGTGGCACATGGAAGGGCGTATTTCCATCCGGACGTTGGTGGAGAATCATGCGCTGGGCGAATTGTCTGGCCACCCAGCTGCGACGCCTCCGCGCCCCCGGAACCCAGTCCAGCCAGCTCAGAATCATCCTCTTCTGGGCTGCCCTGGCCATTACAAGCAAACGCGTCCAGTTCGCCTTCGGGAGAGCCAGCGCCGCGGCCACATCCTTTCCAAAGACAGTGTCCTGAAGGAAGAATTGCGTAAGGCTCGTGGCATAACCCGGGACAGGCAAAAGCGTCTGCACCGAACTCAGCAGCTGCTGCGTCAGTTGACGGCCTTCCGGCGTGGGGCGAACCTGGCGCGTTCCTATCCGCATCGCCAGGAGGGTCGCCTCCTCCTCCGTCGAAGGCAGAAGTGAGGGGTCTACGCCAAGGAGACGCCCCACCGTGGACCACGCGAAGATGTACGCGTCAGCTTCCTCCGACGTCACCTTCGCCCCCATTCTTCGGAGACCGTGCAGGGTAGCAATGGAGAAGGTCAGCAGCGTTCCAGCTTGATCCTCCTGATTGATTGGCACGCCCCATTCCGTGCGCCAAGGGTTTGCGGCGTCCAACTGGACCCGTCGGCGCACGAGCGCATGAATCAATCGGACCTTTCGAGTTGCGCACCATCCCAGTCCTCCCTCCTCCAGTTCACCGCGCTGCATGACGTTCACGACCATCTGCGCCGTGTCACAGAGACGGCGGATGGGATCGTCTTTTAGCCGGCGTGAACGATAGACCACCTGGACTCCGTGACCCGCGGCGTAGGCCAGGGGTAGAGAATAGGAGCCCAGAATCAGAAGCACCTCCGGTCCATAGAGGCCGAAGAGCTGTTGCCCTCTCGCGATGGCCTCCCGCTCGATGAGGTCGAGACGGGGCATCTCGGTCAGGTATCGACCTACCAATGGATCGGTCTCGGGTAGTCGCTGGGTCTGAAACAACGTTCCCAGCAAGCGATCCAACGATTCCTGGCCTCTCGTTGCAACATGCTCGGCGACCAACCCGTCAACGATAGGGTCACCAATGCTCCGCATTTGATCCAGCCACTCATTGCTCGCGTTGAACATGAACTACTCCTCCGGAATCACCACGAGCTCAATGCCGTACCGCTTGGCGAGTGCCCCGACCCCGCCATCCGTCACCACATAGAGCGCACCCTCACGAGGTTCGGTCCCCCGGATTGGCTCCGGTGGCTGCGGGAGGAGATCAATTATCTGATGGACGCACTCCTCCGCGCTCAACCCAGGCTTGAACCGTCCGGCGGCATCCATCCAAGTAGTCATCCAACGGAAGGCCCTCTCGTGGAAGTCCTCGTCTTCGAACGTGAGCTGTAACTCGCGCTGAAGCCCCCGGAGCTGCACGGATGGCTGGTCACGATTCGCAAGAACCGTCTGCAGCAACTTGCCCATCCGCCAGTAGGCCTGCTTGGCGGTCGACTCCAACGTCTCCGCGAGCGCGAAGAATGCGCGCGCATCCATCCTGCCGAGCTCCCCTGCGAAGCCCGGTACGGCTCCCGGAGCAATGGCAGCGCCGGCCATGAGAAAGAGCTGGGCCAAGGCCTGGCCCAGGCCTGGGCGCGATGACGTGAGGCTGCTCAGCATTCGTCCCTCGATATCGCCCATGAGCTGGATCCACGCAGGCGACAACGAGCTGCCCCCAATGCTCATCAGTCCCGAAGCGAGGCGCGCACGTGTCAGTTCCTTGTGCTTTGCTTCCTGTTGCCAGATTTCCGTCAACGTATCCCATGCCGCAATCTCCGCCCCGCTCTCCGGGTTGGGCAGGCGCTCACGGCGTCGAGCCTCGCTGTAAACATGGTACACGAGCGCCTCTCTTCGCGCCGCGACCTCAAGCCAGGCTCTCAACTCGCCCTCTGGATTATCGCTGAACCTCCGCCTGTACTCCGCTGCGAGCGCGTTCGTCTCAGCGATGATCTTGGAGCCAAGTCCGGTCATGACGCTCTAATAAGCAACGAAGGAAACGCTGTCTCGAAGGATATTGCAAAAAGTTGTTTACGCTTCTGCGTAAACATCATTCAGGTGGCGTTCGGCTGTGTTCGTGCTCAAGATTCGTCGCGGATTCTTCAGGCACGCACCCGCGAGAGCTCAAGCCGCCACTCGGTTTCGAGTTCTGAAGCCAGTTCCTCACGGCTCTCCATGAACGATTATAAAGAGGTTCACCTGCGCTTCACGAGGAGCGGAGCGGAGTCATACCGGGTTGCCGCGGACTCCAGTTCCGTTGGCAGCGCTAGCGCGCCCACTTCGCCGAGCTTTCCTCTGTCCCGCTTGATGGAACTGCGACTCCAGATTCAGGCCTCATTGCAGAAGTCGAGGTCATCTGATGCCGAAATCGATGACGGGATAAAAAGGCTCGGTAAAGAGTTGTACGAAGCAGTCTGTCCACCAGAGCAAGTGCGCGAGGTTCTGACGCTCGCGCTTGGCAGCGCGCTTTACTCGCCCCACGCTCAACAACAGCGGCTGCGTCTCGTTCTGCACTTCGATCCGTACGATCGCGAGCTCATATGGCTCGCTGAGCTTCCCTGGGAGGTTTTGTGGCTCCCTTCCGGATCCCAGACCTGCCACGCTGCATTGGATCCTCGCCTCTCAATCGTCCGTGCATTGGATGTGAGGCAGCCGGCACAGCCACGACCGCTCGCTCAACCTGAGCGGGTGCTTTTGATTCGCGCTGGAGCACGGAGGCAAGGAGGTCTCCAGTTAGCGCCGGAGAAGGACAGCATCATTGACGCCCTGTCGGACAACACCCATGTCGAGTTCGACTCCATGGACATGCCAACTCGAAAGGGTTTGCGGCGCAAGCTTCGCGATTTCAACCCTCAAATCATTCATTTCATGGGGCACGGCAATGTAGACGAGCGCACAGGGGCCGGATGGGTCTACCTGCGGGATGAGAAAGGTAGCCCCGAACCTCTGCGAGCGCATGACGTTGCGGAACTCTTCAGAAGCGCTTCCCCCCCGGGGTTGGTGGTCCTCAACGCATGCCAGTCGGCACGGGGAACGGTGTCCGTCACTGGCCACGGGAGTGTCGCTGGAGCGCTTGTTTCCGAGGGAGTCGCCGCGGTCATTGCCATGCAATTCGCGATTTCAGATTTGGCGGCGCTGGCATTTGCCGAAGAGTTCTACGCATGCCTAGCAAAAGGAGAGTCAATCGATTACGCGGTCACCGAAGGCAGGGCGGCCATACGGTCGAAGACTCGAGACTCATTCGAATGGTGTACTCCGGCCTTGTACATGCGCGGCGGGCTTGCGGGAGTATTGTTCCAGCCCGCCACGCCGAGTTCTCTGGCTCGGACGGATGATGGCAGTGGAGAGACTCAGGTTCAGCCCGCTCCATCCACCGCCCCGCAGTTCTCACCGGCGCAATCCCAACTACCGCTCATCCTCATTCGTCACGAAGCCTACAAGAAGGCTACCGAGCAACCGGGGCAAGCGGATGACCCCACGTTCTTCGCAGGTCGACAGCCTCGTGTCGTCCACATCGACCAGACGCCAGGGCTGGAACAGCGCAGCTGGAAGAATCTGGAGGCCGAAGTGAAGCGCTTGGCCGCGCGAGATGGCATCCTCCGGCGCACCTTCGAGGAGCAGGATGCCGATATCGGTTATTACGGCTTCCCGTTCGTACCGTTGGCAGTGCTAGCAGGCCGTCTGGCCAGGAACCGAAGGGTGCACGTCTTCGAATGCGTCTCAGGTCGGTTCCAGTGGGATTCTGAATCGGACACCCTGACGCCACCCCTGAACTGCGATGTTCAGAAGGACGGGAAGGGCAAGGCCGCCCGGATTCGGGTCTCCGTATCCGCGCTTGCCAACCTGGATGACTGTCGCCAGGTGCTTCCTGACTCGGACGTAATGATGGACCTGCACTTCTCGCTTGTGAATCCCGGACAGAACAGCGTGCGGCGTGAAGATCAGCTCAAGGCGTATGTGCGTTTGATCCGCGAGACGATCAACAAGCACGTTACCTCCAATCAAGACCCGGAGCGCCGCCCAGAGAGCGTTCACATTTTCGCCGCCGTTCCCGTGAGCTTGGCTTTCTACCTGGGAGACATACTCACGGCGAGCTGGTTGCCGGAATGCTTCGTCTATAACTACGGCTTTCCCTCTGAGTGCCCCCGCTACAAGTGGCGGCTCAGTTTGCTGGCAGCATTCAAGGGCAAGCGGTCTGTCAGGGTTTTCAAGTAGCGAGAAGAGACGGGGTTGGGCGAATGCATGCGCGGTGGCGGCTGGCATTGCGTGCCCAGTTGCGTGGCTTCTGGTTGAGCCAGCAGTTCATGTGCCGGTGTTTCAATTCAACAAGGAGTGGTGAGCATGGCCAAGATCCAAACGCAGATCGAGCAGTTCGACAGCAACATCCGGCTCAAGCGGTTCGATGAGAACAAGATGCTCCGCGAGAAGCGTGACGCCATCCTGAACCGGCTCCGCGAGAAGTTCGCGGCACTGCGAAAGGAAGGGAAGGAAATTCCCTCCTTCGACACGTTCAATCAGGGCAGCTATCAGATGGGCACAGGCATCCAGCCCGCGGATGGTGACTATGACATTGACGTGGGTGTCCGCTTCAACTGCGCCAGCACAAAATACCCGAATCCGGTGACCCTGAAGATCACGGTTGCGGATGCTCTGGAGGGGCATACCGAGATCGGAACAGACATCCGCCGTTCCTGCGTCACCGTGTATTACAAGCTCAACGGTGAGCAGGCCTACCATGTAGATCTCGCCGTCTACACCTATGACAACCCTGAGAGCCCGGGCCTGAGCGATCCCCTCATTTGAGTGAGCAGATCGCCAGCCGCCTGCCTGACAGGCCCGTGCGAGGCGGGGTGGTGTGGGGCAGGAAGAGAAGCCATGCTGGGACGCAAAGTGGCCATCAACGAAGAG
>NZ_RAWQ01000297.1:0-9118 GCF_003668965.1 Corallococcus sp. AB030 | reverse complement strand
CCGGGGAGGTCACCCGCCCGGGTGCCGCGTACTACGCGCCCGGCGCCCCCGCCGTGAGGTCCCAGGTCCAGTCCTGGGGTGACGTGGATGTGGACATCGACGTGGACGCCCCGCAAGCGGCCCCCGGCCGGGCCCCCGCCACGCCGGGCGCCCCTGGGGCGATGATGCCGTTCGACCCGCCCACGCCGGTTCCGGGCGTCGCGTCCCGGCGTCAGGCGGCCCCTCCGCCGCCGCCCCCGAATCCGGTCGTGCCGGACCTGGATGACCCGTTCGCGGACTTCATGATGGACGCGCCGGCGCCGAGCGCTCCGGTGGCCGCTCCCCGGCCGGCCGTGGCTCCTGCTCTTCCGGCGGCGGCTCCCCGCCCGGTGCCTCCGGGGGCCTTCGCGCCTCCCCGGGCCGCTCCTCCCGGGGCGCTCGCGGGTGCGGCCCGTCCGGCGGCCGTGGCTCCGAGCGGACCCGGAGCGTTCGCCGCGGAGGCCGCGCCTCTGGGGGGACCTCCGAGGCCAGTGGCGCCCCGGGGCCCGGTTCCTCCTGGGGCGGTGGCTCCTCCTCCCGGCGCCTCCCCGTCCGCCATTCCGGCGCGTGCCGCCATGCCTCCGGCGCCTGGCGCCTTCTCGGCCGGCGGACCGGCACCGTCGGGCGCTGCTCCCGCGCGTGCCCCCATGCCTTCGACGGGAGCCCCCGTCGCGCGCATGCCCCTGGCCTCGGTCCCTGTCGGGGCGGCACGTCCCGGGACCGCGCCCGTGGCCTCCGCGGGGCTGGCCGCCGCCGGTTCGACGGACCTCTCGCCGGATCCGCTCTTCGACTTCCCCATCGACGCTCCGGCGGTCCCGGACGCGGCGTCCCTGCGCCATGCCGCGAACGTCGCCCAGGCGCCCGCTCCGGGCGGCGCCACGGCGGTGGGGCCGGTGACGCCCTCGCCGGGCTTCGAGAGCGAGGATCCGTTCTCGTCCATCGACATGGCGGCTCCGTCCCCGGACCTGTCCGCCGCGCCCGAGGACGCCCCCGAGGACACGCACGTCGGTCCGGAGCCGATGGGCGACCTGTTCGACTTCTCCGGCGCGGGGGCCTCCGGCGAGGAGGGGGTGGCCGCCTCCGACACCGGCCGTGCCGCGCTGCTCGGGGATGTGCCCGCGGAAGCGGGCGCGGAGGAGCCCGGCGGCATCTCGTTGCTGAGCGACGTGCCGGCGTACGACGACGGCGACCCGTTCAAGATCACCACGCCCCGCCGCGAGGTGGTGGACCTGGCCAGCATGCGCGGGGGCCCGGCCGTCACGGTGGCCAAGCCCTCCGCCCGCATCGAGGACGTGGGCATGCCCCAGCGGCGGATGCCCGGCCGCGCGCGGAAGCTGACGGGGCTGGTCCTCAACCTCACCATCGCCACCGTGTTGGTGGTGGCCCTGGGCGCGCTGGGCACCATGTACCTGCGCGACGGCAAGGTGGACCCCTCCACGCTGTCCCCGGACCGCCTGCGCACGCTGGTGATGCCCGCGTCCCGTCCGTTCATCGCGAGCGACGTGTCCAACGGCCTCTACGAGACGCGCGACGGCCGCATGCTCTTCGTCGTGCGCGGAGAGGCGGAGAACCGCACTGGCGCCGCCGCGGCCGTGCGCGTGCGCGCCGCCCTCTTCGACGGCGACCAGCGGGTGCGCTCCACGGAGGGGCTCGCGGGCGCGCTGGCCACTCCGGAGGAGCTCCACGCCGTCACCACCCGCGAGGCCGCCACCGCGCTCCGCCAGCGCATGGACGCGGCGTCCCTCCCGGTGCCGCCGGGCGGCAAGGTGCCCTTCCTGGTGCTGTTCCAGGAGTTCCCCGCGGACCTCACCGGCCTCCGGCTGGAGGTGACGCTGGAGCCCATCCCCTCCGAACCCACCGCGGACCGCACGGGAGGCTGAAGCGTCATGTCCACGCTGGAGGAGGCCCGCGTGCTCGCGCGCAACCTGCACGCCCTGGGCGGAGGCGCCACCGTGCGCCGCAAGGCCGCCGCGCGCGAGCTGGCCCGGCGTGAGCCCTTCGACACGAACGAGCTCATTGGCCACCTGCTGTCGCTGTCCCGCGCCGGACAGGCCCCCGCCACCTGCGTGCTGTCGGACTTCCTGGCCGCGTTGGACCAGGAGGCCGAGCACATCCCCCACGTGGAGGCGCTCCGGCGCATGGCCCACGTGCAGTCACTGGAGGCGGTGGCGGACCTCTTCGCCCAAGGCCCCGCGCGCAAGGAGCTGGACGCGGACGCCGCCGCCCGCGCGGACGCGCAGGCCGCCAGCCAGTCGCTGGGCCACCTGAAGCAGCAGGCCCGCCTCACGCGCGACCCGGACGTGCTGTCGCGCCTGGCCACCGTGAGCAACCCGGCCGTGCTGCGCAACGTGCTGATCAATCCGCGCCTCACCGAGGACCTGGTGGTGCGCATCGCGGCGCGCAGGCCCGCGCGTCCGGAGCCGCTCGTCGAAATCTGGAAGTCGCCGCGCTGGTCCGTGCGCCACAAGGTGCGCCGCGCGCTGGCCTTCAATCCATATCTGCCGCCGGAAGTGGGCGCGAAGCTGGTGCCGCTGCTCTCCACCCTGGACCTGCGCGAGATGGTGGAGGACACGGGGCTGCTCCCCGCCCTGAGGCAGCAGGCCGCGCGCCTGCTGCTCGCTCCATCGCCCGGCAGCCCGCCCGGTCCGTTGGTGCTGCCAACCGGCGAGGAGTTCTAGGAGCGGCGGTCCTTGGAGGAGCCTTCGGTGTAGTCCGCGTCGGTGGTGCCCCGGCGCGAGTGGGGCAGGTGCTTCACGTCCACCAGGTCGTCGCCGCGCGACGCCTTGCGGAACGAGTAGACGAACTTGCCCACCGCGTTGCCCAACTGCCCCATCCGGGCGGCCGAGAAGACCACCAGCAGGATGAAGCCGAGGACGAGGAACTCTCCGGTGCCCAACATGCGTCGGACACTGCAATAAACCCACCCGCGAGGCAAGTCGCGCCAACGCGTCCGCCCTCGGACGCGCCCGCCACGTCGGCGCTGCGCGCGGGGGGCGTTTGAGCGCACACTGCGCGCCCATGCTCCTGCTCGCTCACCGTGGTGCCAGCGCCGACGCCCCCGAGAACACCCTGGAGGCCTTCGCGGAGGCCGTGCGCCAGGGCGCTGACGGCGTGGAGCTGGACGCCATGGTGTGCGGCTCCGGCGAGGTGGTGGTGTGTCACGACGAGCGCTTGGACCGCCTGGCGGGGCAGCCCTGGGAGGTCCGCTCCACGCCCTGGTGGAAGCTCTCCCGCGCGGACGTGGGCACGCCCCTGGGCTTCGCCCCCGCGCGCATCCCGCTGCTGGAGGAGGTGCTGGACGCGCTGCCGGAGCACTTCCTGGTCAACATCGAGTTGAAGTGCGACCGCTTCGACGACGGCGGCCTGGCGGCGGGCGTGGCGCGGCTTCTGCGCGAGCGCGACCTGGCGGGCCGCGTGGTGGTGTCCAGCTTCAACCCGCTGTGCCTCTTCCGGCTGGCGGCGGTGGCGCCCACGCTGCGCCGGGGCTTCCTCATCGACCCGGACAAGCCCTGGGCGCTGCAGGCGTACGCGCTGAGCCCGCTGGTGTCCTCGCACTCGGTGCACCCCTTCCACGAGGCGTGCACTCCGGAGCGCGTGGCGGCGTGGAATGACGCCGGCCTGCGCGTGGCGGCGTGGACGGTGGACGACCCCCGGCGCGCCCGCGAGCTGCGGGACCTGGGGGTGTCCTACCTCATCACCAACCGCCCGGGCCGCGTCCGCGAGGCCCTGCGCTGACTAGAAGTCCAGGCCCAGCGTGGTGTTGAAGGCGAAGACGGAGGGCAGGTCGCGGCTGCCGGCGCCCTCCTGGTCGAAGCTGCCCAGGTTGGTGAGCGAAATCTCCGCGCCCAGCTGCAGCACGCCGCCAATGAAGCGCGCGCCCGCGTAGAAGCGCGGGGTGAGGTTGTCGCCCGCGTTCACCCGCGAATACGGCGCGGTGTTGGTCAGCGCGTCGCGCGATTTGTTGCCCGCCGTGTCCGCCGGGTTGCGGCTCGGGTCGAAGTCCAGCGTGCGCGTGGTGGCGCTGACGAAGTTCAGGTCCAGGCCGCCGTAGGGCGTCACCGTCACCATGCCGCCCAGCGGGAACTGCTTGCCCACGCCGATGTCCAGGCCCGTGGTGGTCAGGTCCAGGTCTTGCGCGTTGAAGAGCTTCGTCACGTGCAGGCGCACGCCCACGTCCGGCAGGTACGTGAAGCCCTCGTTGACGGCCCACTTCAGCTCGCCCGTGGCCGTCACCATGCTGCTCTTCTCAATCCAGCCCACGCGCCCGCCCAGCTCCAGCGAGAAGGGCAGGCCCTTGCGCACGTGCAGGGACGGCACCAGCACGGAGCCCGGCTGCGCGCCTTCCGTGGGCAGCTGCACGTCCTCCGGGAGCGACACGACGGACAGCTCCGCGTTGAAGGCGAAGCCCGAGTGGCCCGTGGTGCGCGGGGGCATCAGGTTCGCGGACGTCATCACCGCGCCGAACGTGCGCGCGAAGGCGCGGAAGTCCGCGCTGGCTTCGGCGAACTCCGTGTTGGTGATGACGAAAGTGGCGCCCCGGCGTTCGACGCCGAAACGGGAAATGACCAGGTCGTTGGCGTCCGCATGGGCCGCGGCCCCTGACAGCGCCGTCGCGAGCACCAGCCACCGACTGAACGTCCGCATGGGGGAATCACGCCTCCGGGACGCGTGCCGGCCAAGCGGGCGCCCACCTCCGGCGGACCCTAAATCGGCCCTCGGGGAAGCGTCAACAAAACGGGCGGCCCTCCTCCAGGGAAACGCCCCCGTTCGAAGGGGGATGTCCGCTGGAAGCGAGCCGCCCGGGTCAGGCGGTTTCCGGGTGCGTGCCCGGAAGGCCTACTGCTGGCGCGGCTTCACCGGCGTGGTGGCCGTGGCGGCGGGCGTCGCCACCTTCTGGGCCACCTCCGCCGGACGGCGGCGGATGACCAGCGTGCGGCGGCTGGCGAACTCGGTGCTCTCGCGGGCCACCACCAGCACGTTGTTGTTGCCCTCCTTGAGCGCGAAGTCAGCGGTGAACTTCAGCGTGTTGGGCTCGCCGCCCTTGGGGTCCACGGCCTTGAAGTAGACCTTCTGGTCGTTGACCAGCACGTAGACGTCCAGCAGGCCGTTGGGGTCCTTCACCGCGCCGGAGAGGGTGAACTTGTCGCCGTTCACCACCACGCCGCCGTGGGACGGATCCACGTCCAGCTTGATGTCCGGCGGCTGGTGCGTCGTGGTGAACGCCACCGTCTTGGGCGCCGCCGCCTTGCCGGTCTTCACTTCCTTCGCGTCCTGCGTGCGCACGAAGGCGAAGCGGTCCTTCTCCAGCGCGACCTTGTAGTAGCCCTTGGTGGTGGCCTCCAGGGCCAGCGTGGCGCCCTGCGGCAGCTTCGCCACCGGACGCGCGTCCGCGGTGGGCGAGGCGAACAGCTCCGCCTTGTCGTTGAGCTTCACCAGTCCCTTCTTCGCCTCCAGCGGGGCCACGGGGCCGTCCTTCACGGGCAGCTGGAGCTTCTCCAGGACGAACTCCTCCAGGGGCTCGTCGAGGATGGCCAGCTTCAGCGGGAAGGTGTCGCCCTTGAAGCCCTTCTTCAGGGACACCTGGAAGCGCGCCGTCTTCGTCTCACCGGGCTTGATCTCCCCCAGTTTGAAGCGGCCCTTCTCGATGAAGATGTTCGCGTCGCCGCCGTTCTTGATCTGCGCGAACGAGTCCAGCGCCGGGCCCACGCCCGTGTTGGTGACGTCCATCACCACCGTGACGTCCTCGCCGCGCTGCACGACGCCGTCGCCGTTGCACTCGGCGCAGTCATCCACCACCTGCCAGTTGAAGGCGAACGCGGGGCGGGGCAGCTCCACGAAGGACAGCTCCGACACCAGGGTGTCGCGCAGCGCGCCGTTGTCGTCGAACAGCTTCACCTTCACGTCGTCGCGGCGGCTGGTGAGGTCCTTGGGCAGGCGCACCTGCACCTTCCAGGACTTCTTCTCACCCGGGGCGATGGCGCCGAAGAGGAACTCGCGGCGGTCGAGGAACGCGTTGTCGCTCTCCGTCCAGCCACGCACGCGCTTGAGCGGCTCCGTGCCCTTGTTCTCCACGTTGATGACCATGTCCAGCTGCTCGCCGGCCAGAATCTTCGCTTCGGAGCCCGGGGAGAAGCTTGCGTCCAGCTGCACGTTCTTGGGCGTGGGACCGGGGCTCCAGTCCAGGCCGAGCGCGGCGATGGCGTTGTTGATGCGCTGCTCCTCCTCGTTGCGCTTCTGCTCCACGAACGTCTTGCCCTTGGCGAGTTGCTCGGAGCGCTTCACCGCCGGCACCTTCAGGACGAAGTCGCGGGCGAACTGGACCTCGAAGTCCTCCTTGATCTCCTCCTGGGACTCCGCGTCCAGCTGGTCGTCCAGGTCCTCGCCCTGACCGGCCACGTCCACGTCCAGGAGCGGATCATTCTGGCCGTGCTCCTTCTTGGTGTCCTTGGCGCCCGTGCCCGGCTTGGCGGCGACCTTCTCCTTGGGCTCTTCCTTCTTGGCGGCGGCCTGGGCGGCCTTCTCGTCCACCTTCAGGTACTTGAGGCTGGTGCCCGGCTTCTCGCGGTCCAGCACCTCTTCGCGCTTCTTGGCGACGGTGGAGGACTCCGGGTTGCCGAAGTGCTGATCCAGGTCCGCCTCGCCCATGGACTTGCGGGGCGCGAACACGTCCACCCGGTCCGCGGTGACGCGCGTGGGCACCAGCTGGATGTCCGGCACGATGCCCACTTCCTGGATGGAGACGTCACCCGGGGTGAGGTACTTGGCGATGGTCAGCTTGAGCGCGCTGTCGTCCGGGAAGTCGTAGAGCACCTGCACGCTGCCCTTGCCGAACGTCTGGCGCCCGATGATGACCGCGCGGTCCAGGTTCTTGAGCGCGCCCGCGACGATTTCAGACGCGGAGGCGCTGCCCGCGTTCACCAGCACCGCGATGGGGTAGGTCTCCTCGCCGTCCGTCATGCGCGCGCGCTTCTCCTCGCGCAGCTTGTCGCTGAAGCCCACCGTCGCGACGATGGTGCCCTTGGACAGGAACGTGTCCGACACCTGGATGGCCTGCTCCAGCAGACCGCCCGGGTTGCCGCGCAGGTCGAGCACGAGGCCCTTGAAGCCGCCCTTGGCCTCCGCCTGCTTGCGGATGTCCGTCAGAGCGGCCTCCAGGTCGCGCGTGGTGTTGCCCTGGAAGTTCTTCAGGCGCACGTAGCCCACGCCGCCCGCGAGCAGCTTGTGCTGCACGGACTCAATCGAAATCATGGCGCGCGCCACCGTCATGTTGCGCGGCTTGTCCCAGCCGTCGCGCTCCACGGTGATGGTGATGCGGCTGTCCACCGGACCGCGCAGCTTGGACACGGCCTCGTTGAGGTCCATGTTGACGGTGGACTCCTCACCAATCTTCTTGATGCGGTCGTCCTTCTGGATGCCGGCGCGAGACGCGGGCGTCTTGGGCAGCACCTTCACCACGGTGAGGTTGCCCTCCTTCATCTGGATGACGAAGCCCAGGCCGCCGAACTCACCCTTGGTGGACAGCTTCATCTCCCGGTACAGCTCCGGGCGCAGCAGCACCGAGTGCGGATCCAACGTGGAGAGCATGCCGTTGACGGCCGCGTACTCGATGTCGCGCGTCTCCTCGATGGGGCGCATGTTCTTCGACAGGAAGTCGAACACGTCCTTCAGCGCGAAGGACATCTTCCACAGGGAGTCGACGTGGGAGATGTCGAACTCCTTCTGCTTGCCGTTGACGTTGACGTTGAGCTTGCCCGTCTCCGGGTTGCCGTCCACGAGCACGTCCGGGACGCTCTTCTCCACGTACTCCAGGGAGGCGATCATCATCTCCTTGGGCTTCACCCGCTTGGGGTCGACGTAGTTCTCCTTCACGTAGAGGATGACCTTCGTGAGGACGCGGAGGCTGTTGAGGTCGTGCGGGGCCTTCTCGGCCTTGCTGGCGGAAGGCAGCGCGCCGTCCCAGGAGTCCTGCCCCGCCTCCGCCGCTCCCACGGTGAGCGGGAGGGGAGCACGGTCACTGCCTGCGAATGCCCAGGCCCCCAACAGAACGGCGACGGCGGTGATGCGGCGGAAGATACGCGGCATGCGGTTCATCCCAGCTGGGGCGCGAGAGGCGCCCCGGGTGATGCGTGAAAAGCCCTGTGAATCCGAACGGTTCGACGTAAGCCAAGGAACCAGCCAGCGGCCGGGCAAGCCTAATCACGGCTTCCAGGTGCTTCAAGGCGTGGCGTTGTCACTAGCGACCGAGAACGTCTGCCGCAGGCAATGCGTTCCCGATCGGCCCTGACGTACGGACACCCGGCCTCCCCGTTTATTTCGCGTCCGCCCGGGCATCCGGTGGCGGGGGCAGGTCCCCGGCCTCCCGCAGGGCCCGGTAGAGGAGGGTGCCCCCGACGATGGCTACCGGGAGGAAGAAGGTATTGAGGATGGGCACCCACAGGAGCAGGTAGACGCCCGCCCCGAAGCCCAGGCAGAGGGCCCGGCGCTCGCGCAGCATGCGGCGCACCTGGGCGAAGGGGTACAGGTGGCGGGTCATGGGCGCGGCCAGGTGCTCCGCCGCCATCCAGAGCATGGTCCACAGGCTGGCCAGCACGGTGAACGCCACGCTGCCCAGGCCCGGCAGGAGGTTCAGCGGCAAGAGCACCGCCAGCCCCAGGAAGAGCAGCGCCATGCGGGCGAGCGTGTGCAACAGCCCTGTCGTCATGCTCCGCACGAAGGAGGCGGGTGAGAGCACCGCGTCCGCTCCCGCACACTCGGCTTCCGTGGCCTCCGACACCGGGTCCTGCAGCGGGGTGAGGAGCAGCGGAGGCGCCACGTTGGCGCCCACCACCCAGGCGACCAGGGAGCCCAGCACGAGCGCGGTGTACCAGCCGGCCTGTCCGTACCAGGACCCGGGCCGGGCCCACACGGACTCCAGGAGGCCGGGAGCGTACCGGTAGAGCAGGACGGCCAGGCCCACCAGGGTGATGGCGGTGAGGACGGCGCACAGGCTGGAGAGGAGGAAGAGGCGGCGCGAGCGGAAGATGAGGCCGAAGGCGCGGCCGAGCACTCCCATGCCCTGGAGGAAATCCGACAGACGGGGCCGGGGAGACAGGGTGGGGAC
>NZ_RAWQ01000296.1:0-9189 GCF_003668965.1 Corallococcus sp. AB030 | reverse complement strand
TCCCAGCCCCACTGCGCGCTCGGCTCGGTGAAGACGAACATCGGACACCTGGAGACGGCCGCGGGCATCGCGGGGGTCCTCAAGGTGGTGCTCGCGCTGCGCCACCGCACCCTCCCCGCCAGCCTCCACTTCCAGACGCCCAATCCACAGCTGCGGCTGGAAGGCGGCCCGTTCTACGTCAACGCGCGCACCCGCCCGTGGCCCGCCCCGGTCGACGGGGAAGGACTCGAAGGGCCCCGGCGCGCGGGCGTGAGCTCCTTCGGCTTCGGTGGCACCAACGCGCATGTCGTCCTGGAGGAATACCGACAGGCGCCCCGGCCGGCCGGGGCCTCCCCTCGGCCCCAGCTGGTGGTGCTCTCCGCTCGCGACCCCGCCCTGTTGCGGACCAGCGCCGAGCGGCTGCGCGAGGCCCTGCGCGCTCCGGAGCCGCCGCGCCTGGAAGATCTGGCCTACACGCTCACCGTGGGACGCGAGGTCTTTGATGAGCGACTGGCCATCGTGGTGCGCGATCTGGATGAACTCGCCGCGCGGCTCGACGGCTGGCTCCAACAGGGATCCGCCGAGCACGTGCACACCGGCAACGCGGGTGGGGCACGCGCGAACGAAGCGCTCCTGGGCGGTGCCGCGGGCGCGGCCTTCCTGGACGCGTTGATCTCCGGAGGTGAACTCGACCGGCTCGCCCGCCTTTGGGTGAGCGGGACCACGCCGGATCTCTCGCGGCTCCATCCGCTCCCGCCGCGGCGCGTGTCCCTGCCGGGCACTCCCTTCGCGCGGACGAGGCACTGGCTGCTCACGAGTCCGGCGGATCGGCTGTCCGTGGCGAGCACGGCGCCAGTGCCCACCGCGGAGGAGGCGCCGGTGGAGGCCACCGAGCCCTGGCGCGACGTGCTCCACTTCCTGACCCGGGAGCTCGCGGCCACGGCGCGGCTCGATCCAGCCAGCGTGAGCCCCACGGCCGACTTCGAGAGCTACGGGATGAACTCCATCCTCATCGCCGAGCTCCACCAGAAGCTGGAGGCAGCCTTCGGCAAGCTCCCGATCACCCTGTTCTTCAAGTACAAGAACCTCGCGGACCTGGCGGCCTACCTGGGCCAGGAGCACGGCGCGCGGGTCCAGCGGCTCACTCGCCCGGCCTCGCTCCCCGCCGCGCTGGCACCGCCGCAACCCGCCGTGCCCGCACCGGGGAACGGTGACGCCACCGGGGACATCGCCATCATCGGGATGAGCGGCCGTTATCCCCAGGCGGAGGACCTGGAACAGTACTGGCACAACCTGGAGACGGGCCGGGACTGCATCGAGGAGATCCCAACGGAGCGTTGGGACTACCGCCCCCTGTTCGATGCCACGCGCCGCGAGCCGGGGTCCCTCTACGCGAAGTGGGGCGGCTTCCTGAAGCGGGTGGATCGCTTCGACGCGACCTTCTTCCAGATCTCGCCGCTGATCGCTCGCTTCATGGACCCGCAGGAGCGCCTGTTCCTGGAGACCGCATGGTCCTGCATGGAGGACGCGGGCTACACCCGCGCGGGGCTGGCGAAGGCGGACGCGGGAGATCAACGCACCCCGGTGGGCGTGTTCGTCGGCGTCACCTACAACGAATACGCCCTCTTCGGAGCGCAGGAGTGGTCGCGGGGCAACCGCATCCCGTTCAGCACCCAGAGCTTCTCCATCGCCAACCGGGTCTCCTACGCGCTCAACCTGAGCGGCCCGAGCCTCACCATCGACACCGCCTGCTCGTCGTCGCTCAACGCCATCCACCTCGCCTGCGAGAGCCTGCGCTCCGGCGCGTGTGAGGTGGCCATCGCGGGCGGCGTGAACCTGTCGCTGCACCCGAGCAAGTACGTGATGCTCTGCGCCAACCGCTTCGCGTCGAGCGACGGCCGCTGCCGCAGCTTCGCCGCGGGGGGCGATGGGTACGTCCCCGGAGAGGGCGTGGGGGCCGTGCTGCTCAAGCCCCTGGCCATGGCCCTGCGCGATGGAGACACCATCCACGCGGTCATCAAGGGCAGCGCGCACAACCACGACGGGAAGACCCACGGCTACACGGTGCCCAACCCCGTGGCGCAGACCGAGGTCATCTCCACGGCCCTGCGACGCGCCGGGGTGGACGCCCGGACGCTCAGCTACGTGGAGGCGCACGGGACGGGCACCAGCCTGGGCGACCCCATCGAGGTCACCGGACTGACGGACGCGTTCCGGAGCCACACCCCGGACCGGGGCTTCTGCGCCATCGGCTCGGTCAAGGCCAGCATCGGACACCTGGAGTCGGCCGCGGGCATCGCCCAGCTCCACAAGGTCCTCCTGCAGATGAAGCACCGGCGGCTGGCGCCCACCCTCATCCATGGTGGACAGCTCAACCCGCACATCGACTTCGCGAGCACGCCCTTCCACGTCCAGCGCGAGGCCGCGCCGTGGCAGGCGCGGCCCGGAGAGCCCCTGCGCGCTGGCATCAGCAGCTTCGGCGCGGGCGGCGTCAACGTGCACCTCGTCGTCGAATCCTGGGACGCGCCCGCCCCCCGGAGCAGTCCGCTCCCCGCGCGGCCCCACGTCCTGGTGCTGTCCGCCCGCACCTCCGAGCGGCTGCGCGTCCAGGCGCGCCGGCTGCTCGACCTCCTCGATGCCCGGCGGGACTGGGGCACGAGCGAGTTCGAGGCGCTGGCGTTCACGCTGCAAGAGGGACGGGAGGCGATGTCCGGCCGGCTCGCCTTCGTGGCCTCGGACCTGGCCACGGCCCGCGAACGGCTGCGCGCCTATGTGACGCACGCCGAGGACCCGGTGGCGCTCCAGGCCCAGGGCCTCTTCACCGCCAGCCTCTCGCCATCGCACGTGGCGGGCGCCGCGCCCACCGAAGCCGAGCTGCTGGCGCTCGTCACCCGGGGCGAGCACGCCACCCTCGCGCGCACCTGGGCCGAGGGCACGCCCTGGCCCTGGCGGGCCCTGCACCGGGCTCATCCGCCGCGCAGGCTGCGGCTCCCCACCTATCCGTTCGCCGGGGAGCGCCATTGGATCGAGACCTCGCCCGAGCCCCAACAGCGCCTGACGATGCGGGAGCAGCTGCGCGACGCCCCCCAGGCCGAGCGGCACGCGCTCCTGACCCACCTGCTCGGCGAAGTGGTGGCCCGCGTCCTGGCCTATGCCCCTTCCACCCAGCCGTCGCCGGACGAAGGCTTCTTCGACCTGGGGATGGAGTCGGTGCAGGCCACCCAGCTCGTGGAGCAACTGGAGGGCGAGCTCGGGCTCGACCTCCATCCGACGCTCGCGTTCGATCACCCGACGCTGAGGTCCCTCGCGGACTTCCTCCTCGAACGGATCCCCACCGGGACCGAGGCACCGGCCGAGCTCCGCGCCGAGGTCCCGGCGGAAGGGGTGTTCGCCCGTCAGGAATGGCGTGACGCCTCCTCCCCGGCGACGCGTGGATCCGCGCCTCGCGGCATCCTGCTCGTGGGGGGAAGCGAGGCGCACGTCAGGGCCTTCCGCGAATGCCTGCACTCACGGGGACTCGATGTGCCGGTGGTGGGAGCGCGCCTGGGTCAACGCTTCGCTGGAACCGGCGCGGAGCCCGAGTTCGACCCCGCCGACGCGCGACAGGCGCGGGAGCTCCTCGCCTGGCTGGACGCTCGGGGACTCCAGCCCAGCCACGTCTTCCATCTCGGGGCGCTCGACGAGGCGTTCGGGATGGATCCCACCCTCGGGTTCACCCACCTGCTGGGGCTCGCGAAGGGGATGCTCGCGCACTCGTCCGACGGCGCGATGCGCCTGGGCTACGTGCACTCCACGGTGGACGGGGTGCGCCATCCCGCCCACGCCGCCCTGGGTGGATTCTGTCGCGCGCTCGGACTGGAAGCGCCGCGGCTTGGCTTCCAGACCCTGGCCCTGGAGCCCGAGGCGTGCGCGCCGTCCGACGTGGCGCGTCTGGCGCTGGCCAACAGCGAGCACGACGACGTCGAGGCCCGGTACGTGGCGGCCCGACGGCAGGTGCGCGAGCTGGTGGAGCTGCCGCCCGGGACGCCTCGTCCGTCACCGCTGCGACAGGGCGGGGCCTACCTCATCACCGGTGGAGCGGGCGGACTGGGCCTGCTGCTGGCCGAGCATCTGGTGCGCACCGTCCGGGCGCGCATCGCGCTGACGGGACGAGGTGAGCTCGACGAGGTCCGCCGCCTCCGGCTGGAGGCGCTGCGCGCGGCGGGCGCGGAGGTGATCTACCTGCGCGCGGACGTCAGCGACCGGGACTCGGCCGCGCGCGGGGTCCGCGAGGCGTGCGAGCGACTGGGGACGTTGCACGGCATCATCCACGCCGCGGGCGTGACGCGGGACTCGCTCGTCACGGCCAAGGATCCGGAGCAGTGGGCGGCGGTGCTCGGCCCCAAGGTGCACGGCACGCTCCACCTCGACGAGGCCAGCCGTCACCTGCCCCTGGACTTCTTCGCCCTGTTCTCCTCCACGGCCGCCATCACGGGGAACGTGGGCCAGGGCGACTACGCCTTCGCCAACGCCTTCCTCGACGCCTTCGCCGAGGAGCGCGAGGCACGAAGGGCTCGCGGAGAACGGCACGGGCGCACGGTGTCGTTCAACTGGCCCTTGTGGGCCGAAGGCGGCATGCGGGTGGAGGCCAGCACGCTGCGCTTCATGGAGCGCCGCGGCGGTCTCACGCCGCTGCCCACCGCGCTCGGGCTGTCGGTGTTCGAGGCGGGGCTTGCCCAGGAGGGCTGCCAGCGCGTGGTGTTCCACGGTGCTCGCGACACGATCACGCAGCGCTTCGGCATCCGGACCGGGGCCACCGCGCACGAGCCCGCTCCCATCCCCGCCGCCGCGCCTCCCGCGCCCGCCCCGGTGGCCGGGACACGTCCCGCGGCATCGCTCCCTGAAGGCCGGGAGCCCATCGCCATCATCGGGATGGCCTGCCGGTTCCCCGGTGGGTGCGACAGTCCCGAGGCCCTGTGGCGGTTCCTCCTGGAAGGCGGCGACGCCATCGTCGACGTGCCCCGGGAGCGCTGGGACCCCGAGGCCTTCTTCCACGCGGATCCCGACACCGCCGGAAGCGTATACGTGCGACAGGCGGGCTTCCTGAAGGAGGCGCCCGCGCTCTTCGACGCGCGGCTCTTCGGCATCTCTCCGCGCGAAGCGGCGGACATGGACCCCCAGCAGCGCCTGTTGCTGGAGGTGTCGTGGGAAGCCCTCGAGCGCGCGGGGCTCGCGCCCGACAGCCTCGCGGGCAGCCCCGTGGGCGTCTTCGTGGGCATGGGCAGCGCCGAGTACGGACTGCTCCCCCGCGCCGCGCGGCAGTTCAGCGCCTACGCCGCCACGGGCCTGGCGGCCAACATCGCCTCGGGCCGCATCGCCCACCGGCTGGGGCTCCAGGGGCCCGCGCTCACCGTGGACACGGCGTGCTCGTCGTCGCTCATGGCCGTGCACCTGGCGTGCGACAGCCTGCGCCGGGGCGAGTCCACCGTGGCCCTGGCCGGCGGCGTCAACCTCATGCTGTCGCCGTACACGTTCGTCTCGCTGTGCCGCTTGCGCGCCCTGGCGCCGGATGGACGTTGCAAGACGTTCGACGCCTCGGCGGACGGCTACGGCCGCGCCGAGGGTGGCGGGATGCTCGTGCTCAAGCGCCTGTCCGACGCGCGGCGGGACGGCGATCCCGTGCTGGCCGTGCTGCTGGGCTCGGCGGCCAACCATGACGGCGCGAGCAGCGGGCTGACCGTGCCCAACGGGCTCGCCCAGCAGGCGCTCCTGCGCAAGGCCCTGGAGTCCGCGGCGCTGGAGCCCGAGCGCATCTCCTACGTGGAAGCCCATGGCACGGGCACGTCCCTGGGAGATCCCATCGAGATGCAGGCCCTGGGCTCCGTCTATGGGCAGCGCCCGGCCGCCGCCGAGCCCTTCACGGTCGGCGCGTTGAAGGCCAACCTGGGGCACCTGGAGGCCGCCGCGGGCATCGCGGGCCTCATCAAGACCGTGCTCTGCCTCCAGCACCGGGCCATTCCGAAGCAGCCCCACCTGCGCCAGCTCAACCCCCACATCCGCCTGGACCGCATGCGCGCCCGGCTCGCGTGGGACACCCTGCCGTGGGACGGGGAAGGACGGACCGCTGGCGTGAGCGCGTTCGGGTTCTCCGGGACGAACGTCCACGTCATCGTGGCCGAGCCCCCCACTCCGCCCGGCCCCATCGCTTCGCTTCCGCGGCCCGTCCACCTGCTGCCGCTCTCGGCCCGGGACGACGCCGCGCTGCGCGCCCTGGCGCGCTCCTGGCGGGAGTACCTGTCGCGGGAGCCGGAGCACGGCGTGGGCGCGGCGTGCACCGCCGCCGTCTCCTCGCGCAGCCACTTGGAGCACCGCGCCGCGGTGGTGGCCTCCGATGGCGCGGGGCTGGCCGCCTGCCTCCAGGCCCTCGCAGAGGGCGGGAGGGCCGAGGGCCTCCTCCACGGCGTCGTCGAACAGGCCGCCATTCCCCGGCTCGCGATCGCCATTCCCCACGCGGGGGACCTCCGCGCCACCGTGGCGGCGCTCTACCCGGTGGAGCCCGTCTTCGCGGCGGCCTTCGACGCCTGTGGCGCCGTGGCCCGGGAGCTGTCAGGCGGCGATCCCCGCGTGATGGAGGCGCCGGAGGTCACCACCTTCCGCGCCCGGTTCGCCCTGCTCAAGCTGCTGGGGCACTGGGGCTATCAACCCGACGCGCTGCTGGCCGACGGACGGGGCCTCCATGTCGCGGCGTGCGAGGCCGGTGTGATGGACCTCCGGGACGCGCTGCGCTGCCTCCTGCGCGACCTGGGTTGGCATGGCGGCTTCACCCTGGAGCCGGGGCGGCTGGCCGAGCCCCGCTCGCGCCTGCTGCGCACGACGGCCGACGCGCTCATCGATGCCCGGAAGGCGGCCCGCGCCGACACGTGGGCGGCCCACGTCGAAGCGACGGGGAACTGGGAGGCGGCCCTCGCGGGCCTGGCGTCCACCGATCGCCGGATCATCGTGGCGCTGGGAGACACGGGACGCCCCTGGCTCCGCGCCACGTCGGAGCACGCCCCCTGGCGGACGCTGATGGAGTGCGTGGCGGAGCTCTACACGCGGGGGCTCGGCCCGGCACGGCGCGCCTTCACCGAGGCGAGGCCCCGTCCGGAGCGCACACCGCCGACCTACCCGTTCCAGCGCAAGCCCTACTGGCTGCCGGACCTGCCCGTGGAGGCAGCCCCCACCGGAGCGGACAAGCCCCCCTCGCACGTGTTCGACGGCACACCGCTGCACTCGCCCCGCCGCGAGCGCGAGTTCGCGTACCGGATCAGCCACGCGCGCCTACCGGAGCTGGCGGACAACCACGGCATCGCCCACGTCGGGAACATCCAGGAGCTGCTGACCCGCGCCATCCGCCAGCACCTGGGCTTCACGTCGTTCGCGCTGCGGGACGTGCGCTACCTGGCCGCGCTGCACGTGGAGCCCGGCGAGGAGCGCGAAGTGCGCTTGGGAGTCGAGCCCCTGGAGGCGGACCGCGCGAAGCTGCTGCTCCATGGCCGCGTGAACGAGCGGAGCCCGTGGACACTTCACGCCCAGGCGGTGATGGAGCGCGCGGAGCCCACGCGGGAGACCCTGGACGTCCCCCCGCGCCTGGAGCAGGGCACCCGCTGGGACGGCGCCACGTTCTACCGGCGGCTCGCCGAGCTGACCTTCGACCTGGGGGAGAGCGTGAAGTGGGTGGACGCGGTGAGCTTCCGTGACGGCGAGGCCGTGGCCCGCTTCCGGCGGCAGCCCCGCGCGGAGCGGACCTCGCACGCCCTGGGCTTCCACCCCGGCATCCTCGACGCGTGCGCGCAGCTCTTCGCCGTGGCGGGCGCCGCCCACCTGGACGAGCGCATGAGGTTCATGGTGGTGGGCTGGGAATCCTTCCAACTCCACCACGCCCCGGCGGACGACACGCTCCAGTGTCACATCACCTTCCCCGAGCCTCCCGACGCGAACGGGCACGTCACCGGCCACTTCCGGCTCCTGGACGGAGCAAACCAGCTCATCGCCGAGGCCCGGGGACACCGGCTGCGGCTGCTGAGCGCCGAGCGGGTGGAGGCGCTCGAAAAGGCCCTTCAGGAGGCGCCCCCGTCCCCACCGCCCGCGCGCGCCCGCGCCCTGGACGGAAGGGACCTGTCCGCCCGGCGAGAGGAGGTCGTGGCCTTCCTGACCGCACGCGCCGCGCATCACCTCCAGTTGGAGCCGGACGCGCTGACGCGCCAGGTCCCGCTGCGGGACCTGGGCCTCGACTCCATCATGGGGCTCTCCTTGCGCCGGGACATCGAGGAGACCCTGTCGCTGCGGGTGCCCGCGGAGCTGCTGCTCGAAGGCCCGAGCATCGACAGCCTCGCCCAGGCCCTGTCGCAGGACCTCGCCCCCGCGCCGGACGCGCCCTCCCCGGCGGAGGCCGCGGTGTCCCACGCCTGGTTCAGCCACGGGGTGCGCCGTCCCCGGCCGCGCGTGCGCCTGTTCTGCTTCCCCTACGGCGGCGGCGGCGCATCGCTCTACCTGGACTGGGCGCGGCTGCCCGAGCACATCGAGGTGTGGCCGGTGCAGCTCCCGGGACGCGAGACCCGCATCCACGAGCCGCCCCTCCACCGCCTGGACGACCTGCTGCCACGGTTGGAGGCCGCGCTGTCGCCCCACCTCGACCTGCCCTTCGCCTTCTACGGGCACAGCCTGGGCGCGCTGCTCGCGTACCTCCTCGCGAGCCGGCTGCGCGCCCACGGGCGGCCCCAGCCCGAGCACCTGATCGTGGGTGGCGCCAGCGCGCCCTTCCTCTGCCCCGGTCCCTTCCTGGAAGGGCTCCAGCGGCGCTTCCGCGAAGCCGGCTTCCAGGGCGTGCCGGATCCCGGCACGCGCGAACCCCTGGGGCCGCTGCTCGACATCGCGATGAACACGGCCGAGGGGCGGGTGATGGCGGGCCGGGACGCCGACTTCGCGCGGGCGCTGCTGCCCATGATGCTCGCGGACCTGAAGCTCATGGAGGGCTACCGCTACCAGCCCGAGCCGCCCTTCGCCTTCCCCATCACCGTCCTGCACGGCGACGCCGATGACCGCATCACCGCCGAGGCCTCCGCGGCCTGGCGCGCGGTCACCCAGGGGGCGTTCCACCTGCACGTGACGCAGGGGGATCACTTCTTCCTGCGCGCGAACCAGGCCCAGCCCTGGCTCCTCCAGCGGATCGCCGCCGCCCTCCCCCTCCAC
>NZ_RAWQ01000295.1:0-9340 GCF_003668965.1 Corallococcus sp. AB030 | reverse complement strand
AGGAGCTGAAGTCCACCTACTTCAGCCGCATGCTGACGGCGGACCGTGACGCCTTCTATGATGAGGCCGTTCTCCTGCTGCGCCGCGTCCGCAGGCGCGGCAGGCTCCCCATCTGGGCCAACACCCCCTGAACGGAATTAGTCGGGATGGCTTAGAACGCGATGTTGTCGTCGTCGTCGTCGGGAGGCGGGATGTCACCCAGGTCATCGAAGCAGGGGCGGCACAGGGGCTTTGCCACCGAGGTCTTCTTGGGCTCGCCGCAGCCATGGCAGAACTTCTCGGCGTAGTTCGCGTCCCCATACTTCTTCCATGAGGTGTAGCAGCCACGGCAGAGCGGCCTGTCCATGTTGAAGTCCAGGTCATCGCCGCACCGGATGCAGTGTCCTGCGTCGGAGTCGTCATCGGCGACGACTTGCAGGGGGACTCTTCCTTCCCGGGCTGGCGCGGCCCGGGGCTCGCGCTTGGGGGTAGGGGGCTCGGGCGTCTTTGCAGGTGGGGCGGAGAGCGGGGGTGCGCTTTGGGCCGTCAGATGGACTTCGCTCTTCAGGAAGGCCTCGACCGAGGCGTACTCAGGCGTGCCTGCGGTGATCCACGTGCCAATCTCGATGCTGTTGTTGATAGAGGACTCAAGGAGATTGAGTGACGTCAGGAGGGCGTTCTTCTCCGAACTGTAGATCTTCGCGTGCAGGTCCTTTAGGACGAGGACCTTCAATCCGGCTTGGCGCAACTGTGTGAGTGCGTCCGAGTCCAGAGGGTCTTCCTTGCCGGTGCTGAAGTCCCGCTCCCGCAGCACCAACGTCACCGACACGCCTTTCGCCAGCGCGCCTTGTACGTGGCGAGCCAGGTTCCGGAGCTTGTCAAACCGTACGTAGGGGCTGACCAGGAGGAGTTGCCGCTCCGCCTCCGTGATGAGGCGTGTCAGGTGCGTCTGGGTTTCCGACGAACCGAGGATGACAATTCTTGGCTTCTCGGGTGCGACCGCCGTCAACACGTCCTCCTGGCTGGCTTGCAATTGCTAGCCTAGCAACAGCTGGCATCACGGCGGCAGGGGGCGCGTGATGCCAGCCGTTGGAGGGTGCGCCGTTACTCCCCCTCCTCGACGGTGAGCTGGTACGAGTCCTGGAAGTTCGCCTCGCGATTCTTCGCGTCGCGCACTTCGAAGACGTAGACGCCGGGCTCGGCGCTGTAGCGGATGGTCTCCGGCAGGTCGCCCTTGGCGCGGTCGGACGTCTGCACCAGGGTCAGCTTTCCGTCCGGTTGGACCCGGTGCAGGTAGAGCCCCACGTCTACCTTCAAGATGCCCAGCAGCGTCGCGGTGATGGCCGTGCGCACCGGCCGGTCGGACAGGTCCACCCGGAAGAAGTCCACGTCCTTCGCCGGGTACACCGTGCCGCGCACCGCCTTGCCCAGCGTCAGGTCCTGCGCGCGGTCGGCGGTGTTGTTGGGCTCGCGCTCCTCGCCGCCGTTGTCCGGCACCGTCGTCACGCTGATGCGGTAGGGCTGGTCCGCGTTCTCGAAGTCCTTCACGAACTTGCCGTTCACCTTCCGGAACGAGCCCTCCACCCGGAAGTAGCAGGTGCCGTTGCACGCCACGTTGTTCAGCCGCTCCGGCTCCTTGAGAGCGCCGTCGTTGGCCTTGAGGAGCACCGTCTCCTTCTGCCCGTCACCCTGCGGCGGCTCCACCATCGACAGCGTCAGGTCCAACCGGTCCACGCCCGACAGCTCCACCTTCGCCAGCACCGGCTCGCGCGTCGTCAGCACGTAGTTGTCCACGTCCGACTTGGGCGACAGGAAGCCCTCGCGGAAGCCCGCGCCCGTCAGCGGCGTGGCCTTGAGCAGCTCGTCGTTGGGTTCCAGCTCCGCGTGCGCCCCCGCCTCCTCCTGGGACACCGTCAGCGTGTAGGGCACCTGCGCGTTGTACGTGCGCCGCTGCGCCTTGCCCGTCCCCGTCCAGCCGCCCTTCACCACCACGTAGACCACCCGGTCCGTGGCCCTCACGCCGATGTTGCGCAGCGCGAGCGGCTCGCCCTCCTTGCCCTGCAGGGTGAAGAGCGGCGCCTCCGCGGCGGACAGCACCGAAATCTCCGGCCGCACGCCCTCCACGGCGGACAGCTCAATCTTCAGCGCCACCGACGGCACCTCCGGATCGAGGGGCGGGAGGCCCGCGTCCGCCGCCTGGGCCGCCGTCGCCCCCGCCAGCTCTCCGGGCGCCGTGGGCGTCGCGCCCTCCGGCGGCTGAGCGGGCGGCTCTCCGCCTCCAAATGTGCCCTCGGGGGAGGGCGCCGCGTTGTCGTCGATGACCGGCGTCTCGTCCGGCACGGACGGCGGAGGCACGGCCGCGGGCGTCGAACCCGGAGCCGGCGCTCCGGGGGCCTCGGGCGTCGAGCCCGGCGCCGGTGCGCCACTGTCCTGCGCCGCGGGGACTTCACCCTCGGGCATGGCGGGGCCGGGCAGCTCCACCCGGTACCAGTCCTCGTCTCCGGAGTGCCCCAGGAACGCCGTCACCGTCTGCCCCAGCGGCAGCGCGGCGGCGTCCACGGCGCGGTCGTTGGGCTCGCGCTCCTCGCCGTCGTTGGGCTGGCGGTACTTCACCTCCAGCGTGTACGCCCCGCCCGTGCCCTTGCGCGCGGGCGACACCACCAGCCAGCGCTCCTTCTCCACGTAGAGGTTCGGAAGGCGCTCCCCCTTGCCCTCGCCCTCGCTGTTCACGCCCACCAGCCGGTTGCGGTCCTGGTCGTAGACGTCCAGCTTCACGTCCCCGCCGGGCAGGCCCGTTACCGTCACGTCCGCGATGCGCGGAGTGCCGGGGGCCAGCCGGTACCAGTCCTCATCCAGCTTGTTGGGCTCCGCCGCCAGGCCGCCCGTCACCACGCTGTCGCGGGTAATCGGCAGCGCCTGGTCGGGCCGCTCGTTGGGCTCCTTCTCCGTGAGGGCGGAGGGGCCCGTCTCCTCCACGCCCGCGTCCGGCACCTCCGCAGGCACGTCCTTCTTGCATGCGGCCACCCCCAGCAGCCCCACGACACAGACCCAGCCCCAACGTCGCATCACGTCTTCCTCCTCGGTCGGTCCGCCTTGTCGGCCTGGGCGTGTCCGGGTGTCAAGCACCCCCAACCCCTGGCGGGCCGCTTTCATCCTCGCCCCCGGCACGTCACATGGACAACGCCAGGCCCTCCTTCGCGGCCCGCCTCGAGGTCCGGTGGTGGCGGAAGGTGCACACCCGGACTGGAGCCCCGGGGTGGGGACGATCCAAGATGCGCCCCATGCGACGCCTGTCCCTGGCCTGCCTGCTGTTCGTGTCTCCGTCCGTCCTCGCCGCCGCGCCCGCCGCGCCCGGCTATGCCCAGGCGGAGGCCTGGCTGGAGAAGGAGGGGCGCCCGGACCACTACGTGCCCCTCAACATGCTGGACGGCCGGGACACCACCGTCTGGTGCGCGGAAGGGGAGAAGCCCTCCCACGTCTTCATCGGCTTCAAGGAGCCCGTCACCCTGGACGAGGTGCGCGTCTACACGGGCGACGGAACCTCCCGCGACGCGTTCAAGGCCAACGGCCGCGTGCGCAAGTTCACCCTCACCAGCGTGGACGCGTCCCGCAGCGTCACCGTGCAGGACAAGCGGGGCCTGCAGGCCGTGCCCCTGTCCCAGCCGCTGTTCGGCGCGCGCTTCATCCTGGAGGTCGCGGACCGCTTCCCCGGCGCCAGGGAGGACAGCCCGGTGTGCCTCACCGACCTGGTCCTCTACTCGGGCGGAAAGCCCCTCAACGGCCCCGCGCTGGCCACCCGGTACAAGTACGACGCGCGCGTGGCCCCGCTCGTGGGCACCTGGTTCGGCGGGCATGAAGGCGCCCCGGAGCGCTTCCTGTCCTTCTTCGTGGACGGCACCTGGCGCTTCTCGCTGGAGCCCCTGGAGACGCCGGAGCCCACCACCGTCGTCAGCGGCACCTACACGGTGTCCGGCAACAAGGTGACGTTGGACATCCCGAAGAAGGGCAAGGTGACGGCCCGCTTCGAGCGGACCGCCGCTGGCGAGGGGCCGAAGGCGGCCGCCGCGCTGTCGCTGGACGGGACGCTCCCCGAGGAGTGGGGAAGCGCCTTCCGCGGCAAGCCTTGAGAACGACCGGGCGCCTGGGAGAACCGGGCGCCCTCCGAGCCTGGGGCCTGGAGCCTGGGGCCTAGATGGCCGCCTTGGACTTCCGCTTCGCGTCGAAGTTGCGGAAGAAGGTGACCATCTCCTGCTCGGCGGCCTTGGCGTCCGCGGCGTCCGCGAACTCCGACTCCAGGAAGATGCCGCCGCAGGACTCGCAGGTGTCGTAGTGCAGCGGATGCTTCCGGTCGCCACCATCGATGCGTACGAAGTCCACCTGGCAGTCCGGGCACTGCCCTGTCAGGGCCTCCGCGTCGACCTTGCCCCCGAGTAGCTCCAGACCGGGCAGGTTGTTGTGAAGGAGGATGCGGCGCAGGTCCGAAACATCGGTCCACAGGCCTCCGCAGTCTCCACACTTCCGCAACGTCTCGTGATCTCCTTCGAGATCAGTCATCTCGACGCTGCAACCGGGGCAATTCATGGGGCGGCTCGTTCTCCTGAAAGGGGGGAGCGGAAGGTGCTCCCCAGTGAATGGAGAATGATAAGTCGCCCAAAAATTGGGATGCAACCCGTGCGGCGGCTTCTGTTGGCAACGTGCCGTCGGCCGGCCCCCTAGGCTCAGGCCCGCTCCTTCACCCGGCGGATGTCCGCCCCCAGGCCCCGCAGTTTGCGCTCCAGCCGCTCGTACCCGCGGTCCAGGTGGTAGACGCGGCTGACCTCGGTCTGCCCGTCAGCCCGCAGGCCAGCCAGGATGAGCGACGCGCTGGCGCGCAGGTCGGTGGCCATCACCTGTGCCCCGCTGAGCGCCTTCACGCCCTTCACCACCGCCGTGTGCCCCTGGATGGTGATGTCCGCGCCCAGCCGGTGCAGCTCCGGCACGTGCATGAAGCGGTTCTCGAAGATGTTCTCGGAGATGACGGACGTGCCGTGGCTCACCGTCATCAGCGCCATCAACTGCGCCTGCATGTCCGTGGGGAAGCCCGGGTGCTCCGTGGTGGTGATGTTCACCGACTTGAGGGACCTGGGCGCCTTGCAGCGCAAGCCCCCGCCCTCGGCGGTGATGGTGCAGCCCGCCTCGCGCAGCTTGTCGATGACCGCGTCCAGGTGCTCCGGCCGTGCGTGCTTCACCAGCACGTTGCCCCCGCTGATGGCCGCCGCGACCAGCAGCGTGCCCGCCTCGATGCGGTCCGGCAGGATGGCGTGCTCCACCGGGTTCAGGGACTCCACGCCCTCGATGGTGATGATGGACGTGCCCGCCCCCTCCACCTTCGCGCCCATCTTGTTGAGGACGCGCGCCAGCTCCTCCACCTCCGGCTCGCGCGCGCAGTTCTCCATCACCGTGCGGCCCTTCGCGAGCACCGCCGCCATCATCACGTTCTCCGTGCCGGTGACGGTGATGACGTCGAAGTTCACCATGCCGCCCTTGAGCTGCTTGGCCCGGGCCTCCACGTAGCCTTCCGTCAGGTGGATGTCCGCGCCCAGCGCCTTCAGGCCCTTGAGGTGCTGGTCGATGGGACGCGCGCCAATGGCGCACCCGCCCGGCATGGACACGCGCGCCCGGCCGAAGCGCGCCACGAGCGGCCCCAGCACCAGGACGCTGGCGCGCATGGTCTTCACCAGGTCGTAGGGGGCCTCCGGGGTGATGTTCCCCGCGATGCTGATTTCACACGTGTCCGCCTTCTTGCCGGTGAGCCGCGCGGCCTCGCAGCCCATCGTGCGGAGCACCTCCAGCATCGTGGCCACGTCCGCCAGGTCCGGCACGTTGCGGAAGGTGGTGGTGCCATCCGCCAGCAGCGCGGAGGCCAGGATGGGCAGCGCCGCGTTCTTCGCGCCGGAGACCTCCACCTCGCCGTGCAGCGCGGTGCCACCCTTCATGACGATCTTGTCCATGTCTTTGACGTGCCTTCTCGTGCGTGCGGTTGCCGGGCCGCGTGTCCCGTGGCCGTCAGGCCGCGGGCTGTGTCCCGAACGCCATGCGTTCACGCCGTTCCAGGTCCTTCTCCACGCGCGCGTCGGAGTAGCCCGCGGCCCGCAGGAGCTCCAGGACGGCGCTTCCCTGGGTCTCACCCATCTCCAATGCAAGCAATCCGCCAGGCTCCAGCACCCGCCGGGCGCCCTCAATCACCCGCCGCAGCGCGACCAGTCCGTCCGGCCCGCCATCCAGCGCCAGCCGGGGCTCGCGCCGCACCTCGGCGGACAGCCCGGCGATGTCGCCCGAGTCGATGTACGGCGGATTCGACACCACCACCCGGAACGTCGCGTCCGGGGGCAGGGGAGAGAACAGGTCGCCCTCCAGCACGCTCACGCGCTCGGCCACGCCCAGGGCCTGTGCGTTCTCACGGGCCAGCGCGCACGCGTCCTTGGACAGGTCCGTGGCCAGCACCGTCGCCTGGGGGCGCTCCGCCGCCACGCTGATGGCGATGCAGCCGGAGCCCGTGCACACGTCCAGCACGCGGCTGGGCGCATCCTTCGGCACCGAGTGCAGCACCGCCTCCACCAGCAGCTCCGTCTCCGGCCGGGGGATGAGCACGCGCGCGTCCACCTTGAACGGGCGGTTGTAGAACTCCTTCGTGCCCGTCAGGTAGTTCGTGGGCTCGCCCGCCATCCGGCGCTCGATGAGCGCCTTGAAGGCGGCCAGCTCGTCCTTGGACAGCGGCCGGTCCAGGTCCACGTACAGGCGCACCCGGCCCGTCTTGAGCACGTGCGCGAGCAGGATTTCCGTCGTGAGCCGGGGCGCATCTACCCCCCGCTTCTCGAAGTGCCCCGTCGTCCAGGTGAGGAGCCGGCGGATGGTCCAGACGTCGCTCATGCTTCGCTGGCGGGACGCCCGCCACCCGTCTGCGCCTTGAGGGCTTCTGCCTGGTAGTGGGTGCGGCAGGCGGTAATCACTTCGTCCACGTTGCCCACCATGATGGCCGGCAGGTTGTGCACGGTGAGGCCGATGCGGTGGTCGGTGAGCCGGTCCTGCGGGAAGTTGTAGGTGCGGATCTTCTCGCTGCGGTCGCCCGTGCCCACCTGGCCGCGGCGCATGGAGTCGCGCTCGTTGCGGATGCGCTCCTGCTCCATGTCGTAGAGCTTCGCGCGCAGCATGCGCAGGGCCATGGCGCGGTTCTTCCCCTGGCTCTTCTCCTGCTGGCACTTCACCACGATGCCGGACGGCTTGTGGATGAGGCGCACCGCGGAGTCCGTGGTGTTGACGCTCTGGCCACCGGCGCCCGTGGAGCGCATCACCTGCATCTCGATGTCCGCGGGGTTGATCTGCACGTCCACGTCCTCCGCCTCCGGCATCACCGACACGGTGATGGTGGAGGTGTGGATGCGCCCTTGCGTCTCCGTGGCCGGCACGCGCTGGACGCGGTGGACGCCGGACTCGTACTTGAGCTGGCTGAACACGGCGTCCCCGGAGAGCGTCACCGTGGCGTCCTTCACGCCGCCGGCGTTGCCCGCGCTCATGTCCAGGATGTCCGCCTTCCATCCCTTGCGGTCCGCGTAGCGCAGGTACATCTGCATGACCTCTTCGGCGAAGAGGGCCGCCTCGTCGCCGCCCGCGCCCGCGCGGATCTCCAGGATGACGTTCTTCTCGTCATTGGGATCCTTGGGCAGCAGGAGGATCTTCAGCGCGGCTTCCTGCTCCTCGCGCTGCTCCTTGAGGCCCGGCAGGGACTCCTTGGCGTAGGCCTTCTCGTCGGGGTCGGAGCTGGACAGCCACGACTCCACCTCCGACAGGTCCGCCAGCACCTTGCGGTAGCCGCGGAAGGTCTCGACGAGCCTCTCCAGCCCGGCGCGCTCCTTGGACACCTTCTGGAGCTTCGCCGTGTCGGCGAGGATATCGGGGTTCGACAGGTCGGCCGTGAGCCGCTCGAAGCGGCGCTCGACCTCTTCCAATTTGTCAATCATGCGTGGTTCCCGGGGCGTCTTGCCCCGTTGGGCGCCCCGTGGCAAGGGCCGAGGGCGTCAAGGAAAACCTTGGCCGTATGGGCAGCGGCATGTAGAACGGCCCCCGTCGCCGCCCGGTGCGGCTTGAATCACGCTCAACACGGAGTCCTTCCACATGGCCGCACAGAAGGGGAATCGTTCCAAGAAGAAGCTGAAGAACCGCGCCAAGACCCGGAAGGCGCAGCTGAAGCGCCGCCGCACGCGCTTCAAGCGCGGCCAGCGCAACAACAAGTAGTCCTGGAAGCTACTGCCCCCCTCTCACACTGGAGGAGGGGGGCGGCTGGCTCCCTGCTCCCCCGGCTTCCAACGCGGGGAGCATCCGCTCCAGCCCCGGCGTCCCCTGCGACGCGGTGCGCAGCAGCGTCATCACCCCATCGGCCTCGGCACCCGTGACGGGCACCGGCTGGACGGGGAACTCGGGGTAGCGGTCGGTCCTGAGGGGCAGCACGTCACTGGAGACATAACCCGTGGAGTCGAAGCGCGCCCGCCACAGGACGCTGCGCTTGTCCCGGGGGTTCCAGTTCCCGCCGAACACGAAGTTGCCCAGCGAGTAGAGCACCGGCCTGCCCTGGTACAGCTCCATGGACTGGAGCACGTGCGGGTGGCTGCCCAACACCCCCGCCGCCCCCGCGTCGATGGCCGCGTGCGCCAGCCGCACCTGGTACGGCTCCGGGGTGGTGTTGCCCTCGATGCCCCAGTGGAAGAAGGGCAGCACCAGGTCCGCCTGGGCCTTCGCCGCGGCGATGTCCTCGCGCAGCATCCGCTCCATCACCTCCACGTCGGAGAAGTGCCCGGCCACACCCGGCGTGGTGTCCGTGGCGTAGACCTCCCGGGGTTCGATGTTGCGCGTGCCCAGGAAGAAGTAGCCCAGGAACGCGACGCGCAGGCCCCCCACGGTGAGGATGGCCGGGCGGCGCGCCTCCGCCAGGGTGCGGCCGGCCCCGAAGTAGGGGATGCGCGCGGCCTCCAGGGAGGTGAGGGTGTCCAGGAGCCCCTGCGCGCCGTAGTCCATCATGTGGTTGTTGGCCAGGCTCACCACGCCCACGCGGCCCGCGGTGAGCACGTTCACCAGCTCCGGCCGCGCGCGGAAGTTGAAGTTCTTGGGCAGCTTCACCGTGCTGTCCGTGTACGGGCACTCCAGGTTCACGACGAACAGGTCGCCGGAGTCCACGATGGGCATCACCTCGCGGAAGCCGTACGCGAACATCTCCTCGCGCGTCCTCCCCTTGGCCACCTGATCATCGAAGTACTCCTCGTAGTGGTAGCCCACCGTCACGTCGCCCCCCACCACCAGGGTCACCGGGCGGGCGGGGGCTGGAGGGGTC
>NZ_RAWQ01000294.1:0-9483 GCF_003668965.1 Corallococcus sp. AB030 | reverse complement strand
ACTGTTCCCCGCGTCCACGCTGCGCCACCTGACGCAGGAAGGACTCCGGAATCCGCGGCGGCTGGCCCGCGAGCTTCAGCTCCTCCTCGAACAGCCAGCCCATCAGGTGGCGCAGCGTGGACGCGGGGAACAGTGGCGCCCGGTACGCGAGCCACTCCGCCAACGCGCGCTGGAAGTCCTCCGCGCTCGTGAAGCGATCATCCCGCCTCAGCGCCAACGCCCGCGTCACCAGCGCCCCCAGCGACGGATCCAGGTCCGGCACGTGCGCGTGCGGGGGCGTCAGGTCGCCCGTGGCGATGCGCTCCATCACCGCGACCTGGTCTCCCTCCGCGGGCCTGCGACCGGTGAGCAGTTCGAAGAGCACCACGCCGGCCGTGTACACGTCCGAGCGCGCGTCCAACGCCTCCGCTCGCGTCTGCTCCGGTGACAGGTAGAGGAACTTGCCGCGCACCACGCCCGCGTCCGTGTCCTGCCGCCCGGCCCACTGCGCCTTCGCGATGCCGAAGTCGGTGAGCTTCACCTCGCCCTCGTAGCTCACCAGGACGTTGTCCGGGGACACGTCGCGGTGCACCAGCCCCAGCGAGCGGCCCTCCTCGTCGCGGCGCGTGTGCGCGTGGTGCAGGCCCTTGCAGACCTCCACCATCAGCTGCACGGCCAGCGGCGCCGGCAGGTGCGCCATCCCCTTCAGCTTCAGGCGCTTGAGCACCTTGGACAGGGGCTGCCCGTCCACCCACTCCATGGCGAGGAAGTACTCCCCCTCCTCCTGCCCGAAGTCGAAGACCTGGACGATGTTGCCGTGCGACAGCCCCATGGAGATGCGCGCTTCGTTGAGGAACATCCGCACGAAGGCGGGATCCAACGCGTACGGGTCCCTCACGCGCTTGATGACCACGGACCGGGACACGCCCTCCGCCACGGTGTAGCGCGCGCGGTGCACCACGGCCATGCCGCCCGCCCCCAGGCGCTCCTGCAGCTCGTACTTGCCGAAACGCGTCCTGTGCCCACCCGTCGTCACGGGCCGGACGCTACCCCACCGCTCCCCCCCGAGGGGAGCCCCACCCGAAGGGCCCGGAGGCTCAGCGCTCGCCCCAGTGGAGCTTCTGCCGGAGGATGGTGAAGAAGGCCACGCGCGGGTTGCGCACCAGGCCCACGCGGTTGGGCGAGCGCACCACTTCAATGCAGTCCCCGCCCTGGAGCGAGTGGCCCGTCTGCCCGTCCAGCGTGAGGTACGTGTCCGCTGTCTCGCTCTTCAGCGTCACGCGAATGGTGCGGTCCGCCGGCACCACGATGGCCCGCTGGGTCAGCGCGTGGGAGCAGATGGGCGACAGGATGGTGCAGTCCACCGACGGGTGCACGATGGGGCCGCCCGCGGACAGCGAGTACGCCGTGGAGCCGGTGGGCGTGGCCAGGATGACGCCGTCCGACTTGTACGTGGTGATGGGCACCCCGTCGATGGACGTCTCGTGGTCCGCGATGCGCGCGAGCGCGCCCTTGTTGATGACCACGTCGTTGAGGATTTCGTCCTCGATGAGGACCTTGCCGCCGCGCAACAGCCGGCAGGAGAGCTTCATCCGCGAGTCCACGTGGAAGTTCCCCGCCAGCACGTCATCCAGCCGGATGAAGAGCTCCTCCACGGAGATTTCCGTCATGAAGCCCAGGCTGCCCAGGTTGACGCCGATGATGGGCACGTTGCGCCCGCCCAACAGGCGCGCCGCGTAGATGAGCGTGCCGTCACCGCCCAGCACCACCACCAGGTCCGCTCGGGCCGCCAGCTCGCGGTCTTCAATTCGTGGCCAGTTCAGCGCATGCGCCAGGGCACGGTCCGCCAGCACCGTCAGGTTCGGGTGGCGCTGCTGGATTTCCGCCGCCAGGGCGACGGCCTGTGGGGTGTCACGCTTCGCGACGATGACGAGGGTCTGCACGCCCCCCGGGTTCTAGTCCAGCCGGCCAACCGTCCTCCGCAGGAAAATGACGCACCTGCCCGGCGCCGGACATCACAAGGGGGCGCGGCAGGGCGTCCGGGACGCTAGGTTTGGGGGCCCCATGGACCTCTTCGACCACGCCAGCCAGAAGGAACAGGCCGTCCTGGCGCCGCTCGCCGAGCGCATGCGCCCCACCTCGCTCAGCGAGTACCTGGGACAGGAACACCTCACCGGTGAGGGCCGCTTCCTGCGCCGCGCGCTGGAGAGCGACCAGGTGCCCAGCCTCATCCTCTGGGGCCCGCCCGGCACCGGCAAGACGACGCTCGCCCAGCTCGTCGCGCGCTCCACCGGCGCCTCCTTCGAGACCATGTCCGCCGTGCTCGCGGGCGTGAAGGACATCCGCGAGACGGTGGCCCGCGCGCAGGACCGCTGGAAGCTGAACCGCCAGCGCACGCTGCTCTTCATCGACGAAATCCACCGCTTCAACAAGTCGCAGCAGGACGCGCTCCTGCCCCACGTGGAGAAGGGCACCGTCACGCTGATTGGCGCCACCACGGAGAACCCGTCCTTCGAGGTGAACGCCGCGCTCCTGTCGCGCTGCCGCGTCATCACCCTGCGCGGGCTGGAGCAGGAGGAGCTCATCGCCGTCATGCGCCACGCTGTCGCGGACCCTCGGGGGCTGGGCGGCAAGGTGGCCGTGGACGACGCGGCGCTGGAGTTCATCGCGGACGCGGCGGGCGGCGACGCGCGCAAGGCCCTCACCGCGCTGGAGGCCGCGGCGGCGTACGGCCGCACGGCGGTGGACCGCAAGGTGGCGGAGGAGGCGCTCCAGCAGAAGATGCTGCTCTACGACAAGGGCGGCGAGGAGCACTACAACGTCGTCAGCGCGTTCATCAAATCCATGCGCGGCAGCGACGTGGACGCCGCGCTGTACTGGATGACGCGCATGCTGGAGGCGGGCGAGGACCCCGTCTTCATCTTCCGCCGCATGGTCATCTTCGCGTCGGAAGACGTGGGCAACGCGGACCCGCGCGCGCTGGGCGTGGCGGTGGACGCGCTGAGGGCCTTCCAGCTGATGGGCCTGCCGGAGGGCACCCTGCCCCTCACCCAGGCCGTGACGTACCTGGCGCTCGCGCCCAAGTCGAACGCCGTCATCGCCGCGTACGCGGCCGTGCGCGAGGCCGTGACGAAGGAAGGCGCGCTGCCGGTGCCCATGCACCTGCGCAACGCGCCCACCAAGCTGATGAAGTCGCTGGGCTACGGCGGCGGGTACAAGTACCCGCACAACTTCGAGGGCAACTACGTCCCGGAGGACTACCTGCCCGAAGCGCTGCGCTCCCGCTGCTTCTACACCCCGACGCGCAACGGCTTCGAGGCGGAGCTGTCCGAGCGCTACGAAACCATCCAGCAGCAGCTCGCCGCACGTCGCAGCGAGCGCGAGCCCGGGGAGGACGGCTGAAGCGCCGTCACTCCCCGAAGGGCCCCGTCAGGACACCGCTTCCAGGACGGGGCCCGGGCCGCTGTCCGAGTCCGGGCCCTTGGGCGAGCGCGGCTTCATGCTGCGGCCGGCCACTTCGTACTGCTTGAGCAGACGGCGGAAGTTGGAGCGGTCCACGCCGGCCGCGCGCGCCGCGCTGGACACGTTGTGGTTGTTCTTCTCCAGCAGCGCGGACAGGTAGCGGCGCTCGAAGGCGCGCATGGCCAAGCGCTTGGCCTGGGCGTACGGCAAATGCGCCAGGCTGAACACCTCCACCGCCGAGTCGGCCTGGGGCGCGGCCTGGAAGCCGGGCGGCAGGTCCTCCACGTCGATGGCGTCGTTGGCCGTCAGCACCACCGCGCGCTCGATGACGTTCTCCAGCTCGCGCACGTTGCCCGTCCACCGGTTGCAGGTGAGGGCCTCCATGGCGCGCGGGCTGATGCCGGTGACCTTCTTGTCCGCCTTGCCGGTGTAGACCTTGAGGAAGTGGTGCGCGAGCAGCGGCACGTCCTCCGGGCGGTCGCGCAGGGGTGGCAGGTCGATGGTGATGACGTTGAGGCGATAGAAGAGGTCCTCGCGGAACTTGCCCTGCTCCTTCGCGCGGGACAGGTCCACGTGCGTGGCGGCGATGACGCGCACGTCCACCTTCACGGGCTCGTTGGCGCCCACGCGCTTGACCTCACCCTCCTGCAGGACGCGCAAGAGGCGCACCTGGGTGGCCGGGGGCACGTCGCCAATTTCATCCAGGAAGATGGTGCCGCCGTCGGCCGCCTCGAAGAGGCCCTTCTTGTTGCCGGTGGCGCCGGTGAAGCTGCCCTTCACGTGGCCGAAGAGCTCGCTTTCCAGCAGCGTCTCCGTCAGCGCGGAACAGTTGACGGCCACGAAGGGCTTGTCGCGGCGCGCGCTGCGGTAGTGGATGGCGCGGGCGACCAGCTCCTTGCCCGTGCCGCTCTCACCCTGGATGAGCACCGTGGCGGTGGAGTGGCTGACCGTCTCCACCAGCTTGAACACGGCGCGCATCTGCGAGGACTGACCGATGAGGTCCTCGAACTGGCTGCGCGCGGTGAGCGCCTCCTCCAGCGCGCGGGTGCGGTCCTTCAGCGCCTTGCGCTCGGCGGCCTTGGCGACCGTGAGGCTGACCTCGTCGATGTTCTCGAAGGGCTTGGTGAGGTAGTCGTACGCGCCCGCCTTCACCGCCTCCACCGCCGTCTCCACGGTGGCGAAGGCCGTCATCATGATGACCTCCACGTCCGGGCGGTCCGCCTTGATGGCGCGCAGCAGGTCCATGCCGGACAGGTGCGGCATCTTGATGTCGAGCACGACCACGTCGATGGACGGATCCTTCGCCGCCGCGAGCCCCTCCACCGCGTCGTCGATGGCGACGACCGGGTGTCCTTCCCGCTGGAGGATCTGGGTGACGGCCTTGAGGACGACGGAGTCGTCATCCACAACGAGGACCTTGGCGCGCTTGACTTGGTTCACGGCAACCTCTCGAGCTGCAGGGGAATAGGCAGGTAGACGATGAAGCGGGAGCCCTGACCCACGTGGGTGTCCACGTGGAAGGTGCCCCCGTGGTCCTGGACGATGCGATAGGCGATGGACAACCCCAGGCCGGTGCCCTCGCCGGGCGGCTTGGTGGTGAAGGACGGCTCGAAGATGCGCGGCAGGTGACGCTCTTCGATGCCCGAGCCGGTGTCCCTTACCGCGAAGAACGTCCGGTCGCCCTCGCGCCCCGTCTCCAGGGACAGGCGCCCGTCGGCATTGGGAAGCGCTTGCAGGCCGTTCTGCAGCAGGTTGAGCACCACCTGCGCGAGCGTGCCGGGGTCGCCGTACACCTTGGGCAGCCCGTCCTTCAGGCCCAGCTTCAGCTCCACCTTGGGCATGGACTTGAGCTGCGCGCGGAAGAGCACCGCGGCATCCTCCACGCACTTGGACAAATCAAAGAGGCGGCGGTCCTCCACGCGGCTGTGCCGGCTGAACTTCAGCAGGCTCTCCACGATGCGCTTGCAGCGCAGCGCGCTCTCTTCAATCAGCTTCAGCGACTCCAGGTCGCTCTCGCTGCGGCCCGCGTCGCGGGACATCAGCTGCGCGAAGGCGAGGATGCCGCCCAGCGGGTTGTTGATTTCGTGCGCCACGCCGCCCGCGAGCTGGCCCACCGCGGCCATCTTCTCCGTCTCGATGAGCCGGCGCGTCATGGCCTGCTCTTCCGTGACGTCGCGGTAGGTGCACACCGCGCGGTCGTCACCGGCGAAGGGATACGCGGCCACCACGTAGCTGCGCCCGCCCTGCTGCACTTCCCCGCGCGCGCCCTTGCCTGTCTCCATGGCGGAGGGCAGCGGGCAGCCCGTGCACGGCGTGTCCCGGCCGAAGAGGTACTGGTGGCAGGGGACGTCGGAAGGCACTTCTTCGATGGAGCGGCGGGCCACCTGCGCGTAGGCCACGTTGGCCCGGCGCACCGCGAAGTCCCGCGCGCGCACCACCGCGAGCGGCGTCTCCATGCAGTCGAAGGACAGCTCCCACTCGCGCTTGGCCGTGGAGAGCAGGCGCGTGCGCAGCGCGACGCGCTCCTCCAGGTCCGCGTTGAGGTGCTTGAGCTCCGCGTTCTGCTCCTGGGTGACGCGGTAGAGCCGGTCGTTCTCCGCGTGGAGCGCGTACTGCTCGAAGGCGCTCTTCACCGTGAGGACCAGGTGGCTGTCGTTCCAGGGCTTGGAGATGAAGCGGAAGATTTCGGAGCGGTTGATGGCCTCTTCGATGGCCTGCTGATCCGCCTGCCCCGTGAGCATGATGCGCTGGGCGCGCGGCGCCTGGAGCTTCACCTGGGTGAGGAACTCCACCCCGTTCATCCCCGGCATGCGGAAGTCGGAGATGACGACCTCCGGCTGGAAGCGCTCCAGCGTGCGCAGACCCGTTTCGGCGTCCGTCGCCGTCTCGATGTCCCACTCACCCCGGCGCAGCACCCGCCGGATGGACTTGAGGATGTTCTCCTCGTCGTCCACGAGCAGCAGCCGGCCGCGAGCGACCGGGTCCTGCGCCTGCGCTTGAGCTCCGAGGGTTCCCATGGACTTTCCGGGAATAGACATTTGCAATGGCCTTGCCAAACCGGAGATTTGGATAAACCCCGGCAATCACGTCCTTTTTCAGTGACATGACAAAAAGGGGCAAGGTCATCATAGACCCATGGGACCCAATGGGGTCAAACCCGACTCAGGGTTTTTGACCCTCTGGGTCAGCCAGCGCGGGAGGGCGGCGCGGAAAACAGGGGCGCGGGAGGGTGCAGGCAGATGCGGTCGCGACCCTCCCGCTTGGCGCGGTAGAGGGCCTCGTCCGCGGTGAGCAGCAGCTGCTCCGGGGCGAGGATGGCGCGGTGGGGGAAGCTGGAGACGCCCAGGGACGCGGTGACGCGCAGGGCACCCTCCGGGCCCGCGTGCAACTCGTTGATTCCCTTACGGATTCTCTCCGCCACGGTGAGGGCGCCGGGCAGGTGGGTGCAGGGCAGGAGGATGGCGAACTCCTCTCCTCCATAGCGGGCCACCAGGTCCGTCTCACGGACGCTGTGCTGGAGGGAGGCTGCCACCTCTCTCAGGACGCGGTCTCCGGCGCCGTGGCCGTGGCCGTCGTTGATGTTCTTGAAGTGGTCCAGGTCCACCAGGATGAGAGAGAGGCTCTCGTCGTAGCGCTGCGAGCGGCGGAACTCCTCGCGCAGGCGCTCCTGGAAGTAACGATGGTTGTGCACCTGGGTCAGGCCGTCTGTCACCGCCAGGCGCCGCAGTTCCTCGACCTGGGAGTGAAGTGACCTCAACCGGGAGTGCGCTTCCAGGCTCCGGTAGAGCCTCAAACGCAGCTCTTCGTCGTCCCATGGGGTCAGAATTACCTCAGCCCCCCTGCGCAGCGCGGCCAGGCGCAAGGCCCGGTCTTCCGGGGGAGCCAGGACCACCACGGCGGGTTGGGGCCCCGGTTGCGGTGGGGAGAGGGCCTCCAGGAGGCCCTGAGCCTGGGCCTCGTCGAGGCCGCCGGAGCAGAGCAAGACGCCGTCTACCTCCTGGGTCAGCCCGAGCGCCTCCGGCCCGGAGCGGGCCACACGGAGCGCGAAGTCCTCCGGGCCGAGCGCGCGCACCAGCTGAGGCAGCAGTGCCTGTGAATCGTCCACGACCAGAAGCGTGTAGGGCTGGGTTTTCACCGTGTCCCCGTAAAATGATGACTAGGCGGTACTATAGGGGTTTCCCACGAGAAGGGCCAAGGGGTTTGCCTGCGGGTAGGGGCTCTGCTAGCGAGCGCGCGTTTCCTTCCGGACGGAACGCGCGCGACATGACGACCGTGGCCAAGTACCCGAGCATCAGCCTCTTCTTCCCCGCCTGGAACGAAGAGGACTACGTGGAGCGCGCGGTGAGCCGCGCACTGGAAGTGCTACCGAAGCTCACCGACGACTTCGAAATCATCGTCGTCAATGACGCCTCCACGGACCGGACCCAGGAGGTCTGCGACGCGCTGGCTGCGAAGGTGCCTCAGCTAAGGGTCATCACCCACCCCGTGAACCTGAAGCTGGGCGGAGCGATGCGCACGGGGCTGGCGGCGAGCACGAAGGACCTGGTGCTGTACTCGGACATCGACCTGCCGTGGGACATGCGCGAGCTGGAGCGGGCGCTGCACCTGATGGGCTACCTGGAGGCGGACATGATCTGCGCCTTCCGGTTCGACCGCACGAGCGAGGGCGCCAAGCGCATCGTGTACTCGTTCGTCTACAACCTGCTCATCCGGGCGCTGTTCGACATCCAGATCAAGGACGTGAACTTCAGCTTCAAGCTGATGCGCCGCCAGGTGCTGGAGTCGATGGAGCTCAGGAGCCAGGGCTCGTTCATCGACGCGGAGCTGGTGGTGAAGGCCATCCGCAAGGGCTTCCGCGTGTTCCAGATGGGCGTGGACTACTTCCCGCGCACGCGCGGCATCTCCACGCTGGCTTCGCCGTCGGTCATCTTGAAGATGGTGAAGGAGCTGGTGGCGCTGTACCCGGAGACGCGCTCGCCGTCGCCGCCGGTCAAGCCGGTGCGCCTGCCTCCGTCCGTGCAGCCATTGCGTTCGGTGCCGGGCCAGGCGGGGCGCGGGTAGGACGGACATGGCGTCGCGCACCCGCCTCATCGTCAACGCGGACGACCTGGGCCTGCATCCGTCGCTGGACGCGGGCATCCTCAAGGCGCACCGCGAGGGCATCGTGACCAGCGCGACGCTGCTGGCCATGGGGCCCTCCGCCGCGGAGGCCGTGGGATTGGCCAAGGCGCAGGGGCTGGCGGTGGGTGTGCACCTGGCGCTGTCCACGCGGCTTTCCTGCGCGGCCCCCGCGGAGGCCGTGCGGACGGTGGCGCCGGGCGGACGGCTGCGGGGCAACTGGGCGGAGTTCGCGAAGGCGTGGATGACGGGGCGGGTGCGGAGGGAAGAGCTGGAGCGGGAGCTGTCCGCGCAGCTCGCCCGCGCTCGGGAGCTGGGCGCGCGGGTGGATCATCTGGACGGGCACCAGCACCTGCACCTGTTGCCGGGAGTGCGGTCGGTGGTGGAGGGCATCGCCGCTCGGGAGGGCCTGCCGCTGCGGTGGCCGGATGCGCTGCCGCGCGTGTCGTGGCTTCGGGCTCCCGGGCCCGCGTTGAAGACGACGGTGCTGGCGGTGCTCGCGCGGACGGCGCCTCGGGCCCGGCCGGGCGTGCGGCGGGTGAGCGCGGGCGGCGTGTTCGAGGCGGGCCGGCTGGATGAGTCCGCGCTGCTCGCGGTGCTGGACTCGCTGCCGGCGGGGGACTTCGAGCTGGGATGCCACCCCGGTGAGGGCGCTCCGCATGTGCCGGAGGATCCGGCGTGGACCTATGGCTGGGAGGCGGAGCTGGCCGCGCTCACCAGTCCCCGCGTGAAGGCGAAGCTCGTGGAGCGGGGCATCACGCTCGCGAACTACGGCGAGCTGGGCTGACGAGCCGCGGAAACCTGTCCGACTGGAGGTCTGCGCGGAATAGGGGTGAAGGCTGACTGGCTACTGAGCCTCAAGGGAGGCAGGGGCCTCCAGCACGAAGTAGACGCAAAAAAGCCGGCTGCGTGTCAGCAGCCGGC